>JACPIY010000012.1 GCA_016187835.1 Deltaproteobacteria bacterium
ACCTGGTATTTTGCAATTTCTTTCTGACTCAAAGTTATCACCTCCATAGGTATTTCTACCTCCTGATGGGTAATTTCTACTCAAGACAGAAATTATCCCAAAAACCCATGGGGGTGACATTTTCACTTTGCAACAACAAAAGTGAATTTGAATTTGAATTCTTGACAATGTAAGAATTTTATGCCATATATGTAAGGTTAACTTTAGATATTTTGGAGACGGCGGTTAATGCCAACGATAACTCAGCTAGTTAAAGATGGGAGGCAAGAATTAAGGAAGAAGAGTAAAGCTCCGGCTTTGCAAAACTGTCCTCAGAAAAGGGGAGTTTGTATTAGAGTGTATACTACTACACCTAAAAAACCTAATTCGGCTCTGAGGAAAGTTGCTCGTGTCAGGCTTACGAATGCACTTGAAATAACCGGTTATATTCCTGGGGAGGGCCATTCTCTTCAGGAACACTCTGTTGTCCTTGTAAGAGGTGGTAGGGTAAAAGACCTTCCAGGCGTGAGATACCATATTGTCAGAGGCACGTTAGATACTACGGGTGTAGAGAATAGAAGAAAAAGCCGCTCGAAGTATGGTGCCAAGAGACCCAAGTAAGTAATAAGGAAAAGTTAAGATGCCAAGAAAAGGTTTAGTTACAAAAAGACGGACACCTGTTGACCCAAAGTACGGCGATTTAATGGTTGCAAAGTTTATAAACTCTCTTATGTATGATGGAAAAAAGAGTAAAGCCGAAAAAATCTTCTATAAAGCACTTGAAATTGTGAGTGAAAAAATCGGAAATGATCCGTTTGGAGTTTTTCAAACTGCAATGGAGAATGTGAAACCAGTGATTGAGGTAAGACCCAGAAGAGTAGGCGGTGCTACATACCAGGTTCCAATGGAAGTGAGCACTTTTAGGCGGCAGTCTCTTGCTATAAGGTGGATAATCGGTGCCGCAAGAGGGAGGCAGGGAAAGTCAATGGAAGAGAAACTTGCAAGCGAGATTATGGAAGCTGCTCAAGGACGAGGCGGGGCGATGAAGAAAAAAGAGGATACCCACAAGATGGCTGAGGCCAACAGGGCTTTTGCCCACTATAGGTGGTAGTTTTTGGGAGGGAGTTACGTTGAGTGAAAGTATAAATATACCTATGGAGAAAATCAGAAATATTGGAATCATCGCCCATATAGACGCCGGAAAGACGACGACTACAGAGCGCATCCTTTACTATACGGGTCTTACATATAAAATAGGTGAGGTTCATGAAGGTACGGCAACGATGGATTGGATGGAGCAAGAAAGAGAACGTGGAATTACAATTACGGCTGCTACTACAACATGTTTCTGGCATGACTATAGAATAAATATCATTGATACACCTGGGCATGTGGATTTTACTATAGAAGTTGAAAGGTCGTTAAAGGTTCTTGACGGTGCTGTTGTCGTCTTTGATAGTGTAGGTGGAGTTGAGCCCCAGTCTGAAACGGTATGGCGTCAGGCTGACCGCTACGGGGTTCCTCGAATTGCCTTCGTAAATAAGATGGACCGAGTGGGGGCGGATTTCCTTAAGGTTTTTGAACAGATTAGGAATAGATTGAATGCTAATCCCGTTCTTATTCATATTCCCTGGTTTGAAGGTGATCAGTTTAAGGGGATAGTTGACCTTGTAAAGATGAAGCTTGCAGTTTGGGACGATGATTCTCTGGGATCCAAATATGAGCTTGTCGATATCCCTGAAAACCTAAAAGAGCAAGCTTCCTCCGTTAGAGAAAACCTGATCGAATCCGTTGCCGATATGAATGAAGAAATAATGGAAAATTATCTCAATGGAAATCCTATATCTGAAGAGCTGATAAAAAAGGCTTTAAGAAAAGCAACTGTTGAAATCAAGCTGATTCCGGTCCTGTGTGGCTCTGCATTTAAAAACAAAGGTGTTCAACTTCTTCTTGATGCGGTTGTGGATTATCTTCCCTCTCCACTGGATTTGCCTTCTGTGAAAGGAGTAAACCCGGATAACGATAAGGAGGAATATAGATATCCAAAAGACTCGGATCCTTTCTCTGCGCTTGCCTTTAAAATTATGACCGATCCATTCGTTGGACAGTTAACATATTTAAGAGTGTATTCGGGGAAACTTATTTCTGGAAGTACAGTTTACAACTCAACAAAAAGAACAAGGGAAAAAATCGGAAGGCTTGTTAGAATGCATGCAAATAAGCGAGAGGAGATTAAGGAGATAAGTGCTGGCGGAATTGCTGCGGCTGTCGGACTTAAAAATACTATTACAGGGGATACGCTCTGTGATGAAAATAGTCCCATTGTCCTTGAGAGTCTCTATCTTGCGGAACCGGTTATATCTATTGCGATTGAGCCAAAGACAAAAACCGATCAGGAAAGGCTTGGTTTATCTCTTAATAAGTTTACACTCGAAGATCCTTCGTTTAAAGTTCGATATGATGATGAAACCGGACAAACGCTCATTTCCGGTATGGGAGAGCTTCATCTGGAAATAATAGTGGACCGCCTTAGACGTGAATTTAAGGTTGATGCAAACGTTGGAAAACCACAGGTAGCCTATAGGGAAACGATCACTAGTCCCGCACAGGCGGAAGGAAAATTCATTCGTCAGACTGGAGGGCGCGGTCAATACGGTCATGTCAAAATTAAAGTAGAGCCTCGCGAAAGGGGAAAGGGATTTGAATTTATAGACGAGATTAAAAGTGGAGCAATACCGAGAGAGTATATTCCAGCTGTTGAAAAAGGTATCAAAGAAGCTTTGGAAACTGGCGTTGTTGCGGGTTATCCGGTGGTTGATGTTGCGGTAAGGTTATATGATGGTTCCTATCATGAAGTGGATTCTTCAGAGCTTGCGTTTAAAATCGCAGCCTCTATGGCATTTAAGGATGCCGTAAGACGTGCTGCACCTGTAATTCTTGAACCGATTATGAAGGTTGAAGTTGTTGTGCCTGAAGATTTCATGGGGGTTGTAATTGGAGACCTCAGTTCAAGAAGAGGAAAAATCCATGGTACGGAGCTTCGGGGTGGCCTGCAGGCTATAAGGTCTGAAGTGCCGCTAGCCGAAATGTTTGGATATGCTACTAACTTGAGGTCATTAACTGAGGGACGGGGTTTATTCACAATGGAATTCTCACACTATGCTAATTTGCCTGAAATGATTTCTCAGGGTATCAAGGCCAGGGTCAAGGGCGTTTAGTATTCTATAAAACTCAGTAAGTCAGTCAAGGAGGTAAGGAAGCGATGTCGAAGCAGAGATTTGAGAGGGGGAAGCCACACTTAAACATAGGGACGATAGGGCATGTGGATCATGGGAAGACGACGTTAACGGCAGCGATAACAAAGGTATTGGAGAAGCAGGGGAGGGCGAAGTTTGTGAGGTTTGAGGAGATAGACAAGGCGCCGG
>JACPIY010000045.1 GCA_016187835.1 Deltaproteobacteria bacterium
TAAGAGCTTTGATGTATCCGTTATAAATCCTCTAAGCTGCTCACCATAAAGTCTATACTCTTCATAGACCCTCTCAAAGTCAAGTGGATTTCTCTCGAGTACCTTGGCAATGTAAAGGTTTCTTTCCTCAAGCACGCTTTGAAGCCGTGTTGAAAAACCTTCGGGATATAAAATATCTGAAAGCTTTATTCCCCGTCTTGCTGCTTTGTCTTCATAAGCAGGACCTATTCCTCTTCCGGTTGTTCCTATCCTGTGCGACCCCATTCTCTCTTCACGTCCGATGTCAATTTCTTTGTGATAGGGCATAATCACATGGGCCCTGTCACTTATCTTCAGATTTTCTTCATCCACCCTGTATCCAGCTGACCTCAGTTTGTCTATCTCTCCTAAAAGAACCTTAGGGTCTATAACAACGCCGTTTCCTATAACCGAGAGTTTTCCCTCGCGAAGGATTCCCGATGGAATATGATGTAGGACTACGATTTCGCCCCCTATAACTATTGTATGCCCTGCATTATTTCCCCCCTGGTATCTTGCAACAACGTCAACCCTCTCGGCAAGGAGGTCAACGATTCTCCCTTTTCCCTCGTCACCCCACTGGGCGCCAACCACAACGATATTAGGCAAACTCAAATTCCCCCTTTTAGAAGTTCTTCGAGATTTGAAAACTCTTTGCTTACGCCGCTTCTCGACTCAATTAGCTTAATTTTTTTTGGTGTCTCTAAAAAAATCACCCCGTATGAATTTGAGACGTGGTTCTCTTTTATTCTAAATTTTCTGAGATTTGAGTCCGCGTTGAGGTCAAGCACGACTTTAAAACCGCTTGATCTGAGCCACTCAGCCAAACGGATCGCCTCGCGTCTAAGGCTCAGCTTTCTGGGTATGACAACGAAATGAATCTGGTTGTTTTCCAAATGGGTTCTTGTAACGCAGAGTACGGATTCCACATCAACGGCAAATCCCGTTGCGGCGGAGTCATATCCGTACTTGCCTATCAGATCGTCATATCTTCCGCCTCTTAAAAGAGGAGAAGAAATAAGCGGCGATATTACTTCAAAAGTGACTCCGGTGTAATAGTTGAAACCTCTTAACTCACCCAGATCAATATTAACTTCACTACCAAGCTGAAACTCGTCAAGCACACTGAGCACGTCTTCCAGTTCTTCTACATATTTTTTTATAACGCTTATCTTTCTGGCTTTGTCGAGGATTTCTCTACCCCCGTAGAGGTCAGGTAGAGAGAGTATGGTTTCTTTTATCTCTTTAGGAACAGAAGCTTTTTGGGTTGCCCTTACTAATCCTTCCTGGTCTTTTTTTTTAAGCGATTCTTCTACTTCTTTTCTTGCATCTCCGGTCTTTCCGAGTAGAAATCTCAAAAGCCCATTATGACCTATATCAAGAACGGTCTTTTTTATTCCTACTTTTCCGAGCGATTTTACGGATAGCGCTATTATCTCCGAATCCGCTTCGGGAGACGAAGGCCCTACAAGTTCGCACCCAACCTGAAAAACCTCTCTCTCCTTACCGCTTCCCTTTTCCTCGTATCTAATTACCCTGCCATTATAGCAGAGTCTGATCGGTTCGGTAGAGTCTCTAAGCTGGGTTGCGACTATCCTTCCTACCTGCGGGGTTATATCCGGCCTCAGGGCTACGACGTCCCCTGTAGATGGGTCAACGAACTTCAATACTTTATCCCTTAAGTCTTCACCGAGTCCGGCAGAGATGGTTTCCAGAAACTCAAAAAGAGGTGTAATTACGCTTCTATACCCCCAGCGGGAAAACTCTTCCAGAAGAAGCTCTTCAACCCTTTTAATTTCCTCCGCCCTCTCAGGAGGGAAATCCCTTACCCCTTGAGGCAGACTAAGACGCTCAAACATCTAAAGCATTACCTGTGTCACTGATATTACATTGGGGAGTTGTGATATTTCCCCTATGACTTCATCTGGAACAGGAGAATCTACATTTATAAAAACTATTGCCCTCCCACCGATATCTTCTCGTCCAAGATGCATTCGGGCAATGTTGATTCCCCTTTTCCCAAGAGTGGTGCATGTCGCTCCTATAACACCCGGCTTGTCATGGTTCTCGCCGATGAGGAGATAACCCTCAGGAATAACGTCAAGCGAAAAGCCATTTACTCTCACAAATCTCGGCTCATCGCGTCCGAAGATGGTTCCCGCAACGTACTTTTCACCCTCACTTGTCTTTACCCTTATAGATATTAGACTCGTAAAGTCCTCCGACTTTGACGACTTGGATTCTATCACCCTTATCCCTCTTTCCCTGGCGATAACCGGAGCATTCACGTAGCTTACGACGATATCCATTATTGGAGAGAGAAAGCCCTTGAGAGCCGCTATGGTAAGAGGAGCGAGCTTAAATTCCGAAACCTCACCGCTGTATTCAATATAAATTTCCTCTACGCCGCTTCTACAAAGCTGTCCCTGGAAGCTGCCTAGTTTCTCTGCAAGCGTAATATACGGCTTCATCGCCTTTAGGAGTTCAAGGCTGATTGAGGGCATATTGACCGCATTTTTTACAACCCCGTTTATAAAAAAGTCAACGATCTGCGACGCTATCGCGGCTGAAACCTTTGTTTGCGCCTCTTCGGTTGAAGCGCCGAGGTGAGGAGTAAAAACCACATTGTTTTCAATGCTGAAAAGAGGATTATCTTTATCAGGCGGTTCTTTTTCATAAACGTCGAGTGCAGCTCCTTCTACGATCCCGGATTTTATTGCATCTGATAGGTCCTGCTCGTTTACGATACCTCCTCTAGCGCAGTTAATTATAATTACGCCTTTTTTCATTCGCGAAAAGGCTTCTTTTCCTATTAGATTCTTCGTGTCGGCAGTGAGAGGAGTATGAACAGTAATAATGTCCGCCCTTTCAATAAGCTCATCGAGAGAAACGAGTTCTATCCCCAGTTTTGCCGTTGCTTCCTGAGTAAGAAACGGATCGTAGGCAATTACCTTCATCTTAAGTCCTATCGCCCTTTCTGCCACAAGCCTTCCGATATTTCCGAGCCCTATGATGCCAAATGTTTTTCCGAGGATTTCTCTTCCTTTAAATTTCTCTCTTTCCCAAAGACCAGACTTTAGCGAGTAATGGGCCTGGGGGATTCTTCTTGCAAGTGCAAACATAAGTGCAATTGTATGCTCTGCCGTGGTTACTGCGTTTGCCTCAGGGGTGTTCATTACAACAATGCCCTTTCTTGTAGCCGCCTCCACATCTACGTTATCAACGCCAATTCCAGCACGACCTATTACCTTTAATTTATTACCCGCGGCTTCTATAATATCGGCTGTGACTTTCGTCCCGCTTCTCACTATAAGGGCATCGAACTCTTTTATAATCTGTTTGATTTCTTCTTTGGGAATACCTTTTTTGGTGACAACTTCTAATTCCGGATGGGATTTGAGCAGACCTAACCCCTCTTCGGACAGACCATCAGTAATTAATATCCTCAATTCTTTCCTCCAGGAAATTAACGGGGATGAATTTAAACAATTAAAATATATTTGAGCAACTCTTTGTTGTCAATTGGATAATAGGTGTTAGGTTTTAGGTATCAGGTATCAGGTATCAGGTATCAGTAGTTAGTTTTCGGTTTTTTCCCAACACCCAACCCCTAATACCTAACACCAATTCCGCAATTGAGAACAAGATTGGATTAAGTTAAGCTTAAGCTCGACCATGACAGAAGAAGTCAAAATGGAATTTCTTCAACACCTTGAAGAACTAAGAAAGCGAATCCTATGGTCGTTTCTTGCCGTGCTTGTTTGTTTTATACCCATGTATAGTTTTTCTCAAAAGCTATTTGATTTCCTTATGCAACCAATTATCAAAAACCTTCCGCAAGGCAGCACGCTGATCTTTACAAGACCCGCTGAAGGTTTCACAACATACCTCAAGGTTTCCTTTTTTGCGGCTTTGGTTTTGGCTCTTCCTTTTCTTCTCTATCAGGCATGGAAGTTTGTAGCCCCTGCGCTCTATAAACATGAAAAGCAAATAGTTATACCCTTTATTTTTTTTGGCACGCTTTTCTTTGCCGCAGGTGCGGCTTTTTGTTATTTCATTGCTTCGCCCCCTGCTTTCAAGTTTCTTCTTGGAGAGTATTCGTCGGAGTACGTAAAAGCCTTTCCCACAATAGGGGAAGCCCTCTCCTTTTTCATGGCTCTTATACTCGGTTTTGGGATTGTATTTGAATTCCCGCTTGTTGTGTTTGTGCTTGCAAGGCTGGGGATCGTAAATTCCCAAATGCTTAGGAGCAAAAGGAGGTACGCTATATTTATAAGCGGTATAGCGGCCGCGGTTATCACGCCGACAACCGATGCCATTTCCATGATGTTTATGTTTATTCCCCTCGTAGTTTTCTACGAACTTGGAATCCTGGTAGCCTGGATTTTTGGGAGAAAGAAGGAAAAGGTAGCAGCTTCAGAGGCTGATACTGCTGTTTAACTTATAGTAGGGGCAACCCTTGCGGTTGCCCAAGAGAAAGGGCAGGTGCAAGACCTGCCCCTACACTAAAAATTAACAGCTGAGTGAAACTGAATGACAATCACATAAGATGCAGTCGTAATCAGTGGAGGAGTAACTGGAGCCAGTATTACTTTCCATCTTGCTAAGCTCGCTCTTAAAGTGGTCTGTATTGAGAAAGACCATCTTGCTTCAGGTGCAACCGGAAAATCCAGTGCAATTGTCCGAATGCACTACGATAACGAGCCTGAAGTGAGGATGGCTTTTTCCAGTCTTCCATATTTTCAGAATTAGAAAGATATAGTCGGTGCCGGTGACTGCGGCTTCAGGTTGACAGGGTTTTTACGTTTGGTTGATCCCGAAGATTACCATAAATTAAAAGCCAATCTTGCTATGATACAAAAGATCGGAGTGAATACTCATACAATAAGCCGTGGAGAGGTAAAGGAAACCGCTCCTACATTTTCAACCGAGGATATTGAGATTGCCACATGGGAACCTGAGTCTGGCTATGCAGACCCATACGGGACAACCTTTGGATTTATGTCTGCTGCCGAGAGAATGAGAGCAAAGCTGCTATGTCCTGCTGCGGTCACGGTTTTAAAATCGCCCCTGCCGTAGGAATCTGTATGGCTGAATTGATAACGGAAGGAAGGGCAAAGACGGTTGATATGTCCCCGTTTCGTCTTAGCCGGTTTGCCGAAGGAGTGAATCCCTTTCGTAACCCTAATCTGTATGGTGAACGGGAACAGTGATGATCCGATCATCTATATTGGGCAATCACTGTATTATCTGATGCGGAGTTGGCGCTATATGGAAACAAAATGTTATAAGCTGGGCAACTCAGTAGAAACCTCTCTCAAGATTCGGGGAGAAATTTCTCGTCCCTACTTAACAAGTATAGAGAACGACTCGTGTTCAATCTCCGAAAAGAGCACAGTTCCCTCTTAAACAACATTCATGAACAATCCGATAGATCAATTACTCTACCTTGATCTCTATCGTGTAGGGGAGATTAGTAGATTTATCAGTGACTTTAAAAGGTTCAATGAGAAGAAACACCTCTTCCTGTTCTTCGGGAGCCGTCCAGGAAACACGGGCTATGGCGCCTGGATTCGCAGAGGCTTTCTCAGCAACATTCACACGGTCCTGATCCCAGATGGAAACTTTGTATCCAACCTCTGCGGGCGGGGTGACCTTGATACTGACCTTTTGCTCGGCTTTTAAGGGAATTGAATAGAAATCTTTTCGGTCATCTCCCCACTCACCTGCCAGGAAGCCCTTATATGTCCCCGGCTCTATAGAGAGTGTCTTCTCAAAGGTGTCTCCTATGTCGCTCGAGGTGTTGATGTCGAAATTATCCTCAACTGAGATGTAGTACATTGTTCCCTTAGCGTTAGGGTCATATTCATTTCCGAGACCTACTTTCACACCCTGAGGAAGCTCTTTAACCAAA
>JACPIY010000024.1 GCA_016187835.1 Deltaproteobacteria bacterium
ATCGGTTTTGAAATAATGATTCACAAGATTCATTACGCTGAAGAACTCCCAAGCGTCCAGGCTGGTATTCCTTACGAATTCGAGGCTTTTATGGACCGGATAGTGGACTTTTCGAATGTAGTCTTCCCTCAGGATGCAAGGAACTGCACAAAGTGCCATATTACCGGAGGCACCCAGAGTGACAACTTCAAAACTGAGCCATCCAGGGCTGCCTGCGGCGCCTGTCATGACGATGTTAACTTTGTAAGCGGAACAAATCATGGGGGAGGCATACAACTCGATGATAATAATTGCTCCGGTTGTCATCTTCCATCAACTGATGATGAGTTTGACATTTCGGTTGCGGGGGCTCATACAATTCCATTTAAATCGGCACAGCTTGCGGGAGTAAACTTTGAGATTGTAAAGGTCGAAAGCGCGGAAACAGGATCCTTTAGAGTAAAACCTGGAGAACATCCCAAGGTCACCGTTAATATCACGACCGATCTAGGAGAAACAATTCCACCTACTGATATGAACTTTTTAAGACTTACCCTTTCTGTAACAACAAAAGAATATTCCGGCCAGGACTATAACGGCGATGGGATAATAGTGTCTGGAGACCCAACAAGCCCATGGACACCTGGTGGAGAGAATTTTATACAGGAAACGGTTAATGTACCTGGGGCAACCGAAGGACCCGATGCATCAGGCAATTTTACTTATACCTTTAAGGCTATGATACCAAATAATGTGGGTAGTAGCGGTGCCGTGGGGATTGAGGGGTATAAGTGTGCTACTGTTCAGGGAGTAAATCAAAGAAAAGGAGGGATAGCATGTACTCCTCCTCCGAATTCACCAGATCTCAATGGAAATGGTATAGAGGATGTGGGTGAGGTGTTTAACGAGGTCCGTTTTGCTGGACACAATGTAGTTTCTTATTTCCCTATAACCGATGCAGAGGCTATACCGCGGCGGATGGTGGTTGATACCTCTACAAGGTGTATAAACTGCCACGGCGTATTTTCAAGGGATTTCAGCGTCCATGGTGGCATTAGAAACGATAGTGTATACTGTGCCCTCTGCCATAACCCTTCGCACGACACGTTGAGCCGACAACTCCCTCCTATTGGAGAGGATTCTCTGACCAATTCCCTTAATTTTAGGGTTTTTATACATAAGATTCATAGAAGTGAGGATTTAACTAAAAAGCCATACCTACTTTTTGCCCCACCAGGGGGTACATTCCCCAACCAGTTTGAGAGGGCGACTGATTTTAGCGAGGTTCGCTTCCCTGGTAATGTAGGGGATTGTGAGGCGTGTCACCTAAGCGGGACAAATATTTTAAACCCAGGAACAGGTGTTTTGGGTGATGACGTATTACCATCTACTACCCACGAGTTCGTAAGGGGATTTAATACGAAGACAATTAAGGAAACCTTCTTTACCACACCAGTTATATCGGTTTGTACCTCTTGCCATGACAACCTTGGTGTAAACGAAGATGGCGATGAACTTACAGGAGAAAACCATCTTGGTGGACCTCAGAAAGAGAGTGCTTGTATAGACTGTCATATCGCTGGCGAACCACTCGGTGTGGAAGAAGTTCATCTTCCTCCTCTTCCACCAGAGAAAAGAATCATTCGTCCGCAATAGACTAAAAGGATGATTAAATGAAGAAGTCCCTGCTCATTGCACTAATTTTCCTACTTCTCGGTTGTGTAGGCGGTGACGACGAGGGGCAAAATTTCGGGAATATATTTGAAGGCACTGATGGACTGATGCTCAATCAGGAGGAACACCCAGATGGTTGGGGACGTTCGGAGTGTTTTGCATGTCACCCCATCAACGAGATTCATAGGGAGGATCGCACTGGGACGGGAGTGCTTCCTTTAGAAGACATACAAGAGTTTGTCGAGCAAGAGGGGCTCGATAGTTGTCCTATATGTCATGGAGATAATGGAGTGATGGAGTAGGTGAAAAAGGCATCTGTTGCGACGGCGGTTTTTGTCTATCTATTAGTATCTCTGAATGAAGGGTCAGTATACGGCCAAAGCTATGGCCAGAGTGAGGTAATTTTCCCCCAGACAATGGGCTTGTTTGGGAATTTCTATACTGTATTTCAAGCAAATAGTCCATTAATCCGTCCCGACGGAACAAAAAAGAAGATTTCCCCTTTTTACCAGTATCTTGAACTTAACACTGTAAGTCCCGATGCCCATGTCTCGCTTAACACCTTTTTGAGAGGAAGGGAGATTTTTAACGGCGAGGACAGAACATTTGATGTCTATAATGCTTTCCTCCAGTTTAACAATACGGCTAGGTCATTTGAGCTACGCTTGGGAAGGCAAATCATAACAGAGAGTTTTAATTTTTTCTTGCTCGATGGAGGACTCGTTAGGTTCAGCCCCATTGATGGAATTCAGTTTGTGGTTTATGGCGGTTATCAGAACGAAGATGCTCAACCGGACCCTGAAGAACCCCTGGAAAGCTCTGCTGTATTTGGCTTTAAACTTAAGTCTGATAAATTGCTGGGTTCAATAATCTCGGTGGGATATGAATTTTTTAATCCGGATGATTTTTCAACGAGACATTTTATCAATTTTGCTTTTAACCGGGTGGTTCCTTTTACTAAATATGCGGATATGTACAGTCGGGCCGAGATTGATGTCGGACAGGGAAATTTTGCACTTTTTACCGTTGGGGTTGGAATTACTCCTCTAAACTCGGTACACCTAAACCTTGAATACGATACTTACAAGCCAGATAAGGAAAGAGACGAATTTCTTGTGGACGCTATTTTTGACCTCTTTTCCATAAGTCGACTTCACGAGGCCAGAGTTGGAGTTACGTATATACCGACGAGTTACCTTGAAGTTTCATCGAGCTTTTCTTACGCACGATACGATGTCCTAGAAGGTACATCAACCAATGGCTTTATAGCGAAGCTGGGACTTTCCTGGGATTTCTGGCGTGAAATTGGTCTTAGGGCATTTCAGGGGTTTTATTTTATCGACGCTCGTGAAAATGACAGGGCAGTAGGTTTTAATTTTGGAATTTCAGAGGAGATATTAAGAGGGCTAGACCTCCAGTTCTCTTTTGCCTATGCTCACTATGAAACAATCACTAATAAAGATGGCAATGCCTTTAGTTACATAATGGGAACTCAGTACCTTTTAACTAGAGACCTGGCGTTAAAGGCGGAAGTAGAGATAAATACCAATCCAGATTTTGACAAAGATATAAGAACAAATATAGGAGTGAGCTACTATTTCTAAAAGGCAAATTACCAAAAGCGTTGTTTGTATTATTGCTCTTGTTTTTACTGCCCTGTATGGATGCCATACAAGGGACGGAGAGACGGAGTGGGGATGGAAATACCAAAAGCTGATTAGACCTCAGGAGATGTTTTCTCATAAGATGCATGAGAATGTACTAAAGAAAGAGGGACTTACATGTGTTGCCTGTCATCCTATGGGACTCGAAATTGAAGAGAAAGAAGAAAAGGAGAGGGCTACAATCTCAGAGGCAGCCTTTTTACCGGGAAAGGAGACTTGCCATTTCTGTCATTTTAACCCGAAGGTAGGCAGTATTGCGCCCGATAGATGCGGGATATGTCATTTCGACTTAGCCAAGATTCAGCCTGCAACCCACAACTTTGACTGGATATCAAAACATGCGGTTTACTCAAAAGCAGATGCCGATAATTGTGAAACCTGCCACAGCCCGAGATTCTGTGAAGATTGTCATAAAAGAAGGGATCTTCCGACTCGAAGATTTCATGACCGGAATTTTAGATTTGTTCATCCAATTGAGGCTAGGGCAAATCCGAGAGCGTGTGGAAACTGTCACGAACTTAAGTCTTTCTGTGTTAAATGTCATACAGAGGGTGGGTATGAAAGATAAATTGATAGGTAAGTGCATGTTATTAGTAACATTAATAACATTCCTCTTAATTTCTTATTCGATTTCCAAATCCCAAGAAAGTCCTCACTCAGCCATGGAAGCGAATCCTAAGGATGAGGAGAATTGTTTTATTTGCCACTCAGAAGTTCCGAAAGAGCAAGAGAAGAAGCCTAACTATCTCCTTAACTCCGAGCTCTCACAGGTCTGTTTGGACTGTCATTCTGAGACAGAGCATGTAGGTTCAAAGAATCACTTGGATTATATGAATCCAAAGGAGAGTAATCTTCCAGGAGATCAAAACAATAATATTGCCTGCTTTACCTGCCATGATCCCCATCCACAGGGGGTAATTAAAGATAGAACTGTTTATGAGGCTCACCTTTCAAAACATGAAAGGGATTTTATAAAAGAAGTTGCTATTCAGGGGAAAGAAACTAGGGTGTCTCTTACAGAAAAAACAAAGGTGCTTCTTCGTCTTCCACTGGAGGAAAATAAGCTCTGTAGATCATGTCATATTAAACCAGATTGACTCATCGTATATTTTTAGATAGGTTTTGAGTCCCAAAAGAGTTTTTGTAAGATTCTAGCCAAGTTGAAGAAAGGAGGATTATAGTAGGATGAGAAAACTGATTCTAATTTTGGTAACGACTTCTTTATCGGTCATAGGAGGGGTATTAGCTATTATGGCGGAAGTTGGATATTATACGCCACCAACACCTAGCTGGTTTACTGGATCAACTGAAGATAAGGTGGAAAAAATCGGGCTTATTCAGCCCTCTTATGCAGACCTTATGTTGTGGACCGGAATCCGCCTCGATGAGTTATACGCTTCGGGAATGAGCGGGAAATCGGAATATGCAAAGCATCAAGCAATAAAAATCAGAGAGACTCTGGAAAAGGCAGCGTTGGTTGATCCCACGAGAAGATCAGCAATAGAAGGGCTTCTTTCTGCGAATTATCCGGGTCTCATAGAAGCAATAGATTCTAAAAATCCAGACCAATTTAAGGCTGCTTTTGGAAAACTTTATGCAAGTTGCGTTACCTGTCATGTAAACAACGGAATCCCCTTTTATCCGCTAATTCCTACGACATCTATAAGTCCTATAACATCGGGTTCGTTAGAATTTTTGGAGGAGATCCAGAAGCACCTACGGCAGGAACAGGAAAAAAAGTTGCAGCAGGAACAGAAAAAGAAGTAACGTAGAAGGCAAAAAGCGGTTTGGCTACACCGAATAGCGCAGGTAGTGGGTCGGGGTCGAGCGCTATCGATGAAATCAAATGTTCGCAGGGTGCCTGTGCGTTTAAGCCTCACCGAGACTTATATGGGGTGTGTATGTGAAAAGGAGCGTCCCGTATGTTCGACTAGAACACACGGATATCCCACTTATGTTTCTTTCAATGGAAATGGAACATGGTTTAGAAACGATAATCCTAGTTAATGAAGGCTAAGTAAAGTGGATTTTATGATGCTGTTTCTAGGTGTTTTAGCCAATCTCTTCCTTATAGGAGTCTCGACCGAATATCCCAGTGTAAAAAAAGAAGGATACACAGAAAGTCAAACCTGTGGTGCATGCCATACGGTGATATATAAAGAGTGGAAAAATTCTCTACACGCTTCTTCCATTAGCGATCCTGTTTTTCTCGATGTTTTTAACGAAGTAGAGAAAGAAAAGAAAACCTTTTGTCTTAAATGCCATGCTCCTACTGTAAGAGTTACGGGGGATTATGACCTTACCCAGTCTATAACGAAAGAAGGGGTAACATGTGACTTTTGTCACACTGTAAAAAGTGTGGATTTAAATAAAGATGAGCCGTTTGAATTTGATCTAGGGTTTATAAAAAGAGGTCCATTTGAAAGCGACTTAGAAATAGGTCATAAGAATCTTTACTCTGGAATTCACCTAAAGGCCGAGTTCTGTGCCGGATGTCATGAGGTTGTAAACGAAAATGAATTTCACGTGATGAGTACCTACAGCGAATGGAAAGAGGGACCTTATGCGGAAAAGGGGATTCAATGTCAGAACTGTCATATGCCCGAGGAGTTCGGTACTCCTATCGTTAACCCTGAAATCGCAAAGACCCAACGTAGTGTAACGGCCCATAAATTTCTAGGGGGACATTCTCAGATAAATATAACTAGGGCTGCATCGCTAACTCAGGTCTTAGATAAAGCCAATAACTCTTTATCCGTTGTAGTCTATGTAACCAACTCAGAAGCAGGGCATTCCCTACCTACGGGTATTCCCTCACGTAAAGTAATACTTACGGTAAAACTTTTTGACTCAAAGGGAGAGATAATTGGAGAAAAGGAGGTTGTATATAAGCGAGTTCTTGTTAACAGTGAGGGAAAAGAGATTCCGGATAAGAATATTAAGGATATGTTTCTAAAAGCTGCGGCCCTAAAGAGTGATAATCGCATTAAACCTAAGGAAACGCGTAGAGAGGAGTTTATCTTTCCTTTCACTAGGGGAATGGGAAAAGTTCTAACAGTGGACTCTGCCTTAAGATACGAATTTAGTGTCCCTTATCTTGAACCAAATATAATGAGAATGGAAATGGCTCGTGAAATAAAAACAATAAACATCAAGGAAGAAGGGAAAGGTATATGGAAATGGATTGTTTCCATCATAGCAGTTTTAGTGCTTTTGTTTATCCTCCAGATAACGTTACGAGCACTAAGGAGGTAACTCCGGTGGATGAGAAAATCGGAAGAAGGAATTTCTTTGGGACCTTAATTAATTGGATATTCGGTCTTACAGTGGTGAGTTGGATAGTCCCGATAGTGGCATACCTTTTCCCAAAATCTAAGGGAGAGGCGGAAAACATATTTATGGATCCTTCGGGTAACCCCATAAGGACATCGGCTGTATTAGGAGAAGGGTCTAAAACAGGGCTTGCTTTCGGAGACGCTACAATTGCTATTAATTATAAAGGAGAGCTTAGGGCTTTTTCGGCAGTGTGTACGCACCTTGGTTGTATTGTAAGCTGGAAGAAGGAAGAGGGCATTTTCTTCTGCCCCTGTCATGCGGGGAAATTCGACCCTAATGGAAACGTTATTTCAGGACCGCCTCCTAAACCGCTTCCCCAGTACAGGGTTAAAGTTGAGGAGGATAAAATAAAGCTTTCAAAGGTATAGCATGTTAAAGAAAATAATTGATTGGATTGATGAAAGGGTAAAAATTAGAGAGGTTATAGAGAATAACCTTACTGGCTATATGGTTCCAGCCAACCTAAATTTTTGGTACTCTATGGGTGCTGTACTTCTTGCAATGCTTTTTATTCAGTTTGTAACCGGTATTTTGCTTCTTATATATTATGTACCCCATGTAGATAAAGCTTTTGGAAGCGTCACCTATATAACAAACGAGGTTCCGTTCGGATGGTTAATAAGAAGGGTTCATGCTATGGCGGCGAACATATTTATAGCTGTACTCTTCCTCCACATGTTTAGTACTCTTTTTATGGGGTCTTATAAGAAGCCTAGGGAGCTTCAGTGGATGTCGGGCTGCGTGCTTTTTGCCCTAGGTCTTCTAGCAGCTCTCTCCGGCTACCTCCTTCCTTGGAGCCAGCTTTCCTACTGGGCTACTACAGTTGCAACAAATACAGTGAGTGCGTTTCCCTTTATTGGTAATGAGCTTGTAAGGTGGATTAGAGGTGCTGAGAGGGTGGAACAGGCAACTTTAGGTAGATTCTTTGCTTTACATGTTATAGTTGTACCATTACTATTTTTGGGGTTAGTTGCAGCACACCTGTTCTTTATAAGGAGAACCGGGATATCCTCTCCTCCAGGAACGAGGAAAGAAGAGTTAAAAAAGGTTCCCTTCGTGCCCCATTTTGCCTTAGAGGACCTAAAAGTAATATACTTTTTCGTTGGATTTCTTTTTATATTTGTTTTCTTCTATCCAAGGCTTTATTTTCCCCCTGATGCCCTAAAGCCAGCGGATCCATTTTTTACACCTCCGCATATAAAACCCGAGTGGTACTTTCTTGCAAACTACGAGACGCTAAAGCTCATTCCGAGTAAATTTCTGGGGGTCTTTATACAGCTTGCAGTTGCTCTTTTTCTTTTCCTCTTACCTTTAGTTGATACTGGCAGTGAAAGGTATCCTCTAAAGAGACCTTTTTTTTTAACATTTGCAATTCTTGGGGTTTTAGCCTTCTTAGCGCTTACCATTTTAGGAGAGATTCTCTAGTGATAGTGAAGGAAGAATGATTATTAAGTATCTAATCTCTTTTTCTTTTAGCTTACTTCTTGCTCTTGTTCCTCAGGTTTTTGCCCAAGAGGGGGAGAGCTCTTGTATTTCTTGTCATAGAGAGCTTGAAGAGGATTTGGCTAAGCCTATTGGGCTTTGGCAAGAAAGCATTCATAAAAAAAATGGTATCTCATGTCACGACTGCCATAGTGGCAATCCCAAATTACAGGATATGGACGCGATGAGTCCGGAGGCGGGTTTTGTTGGGGCACCTAAAGAGGAAGACGTTCCTCGGTTCTGTGGTAAGTGCCATGTGGCTGTTATGGAAAACTATATGAAGAGCCCTCATTGGCAAACAGAGAAGGAGAGGCATCCTGTTTGCACTACTTGCCATACTGCTCACCATCAGCAAAGAGCGACAATCGATCTTATAAACGAAAAGGATTGTTCAAGGTGTCATACATACGAACGGGCAAAAAAGATAAGGTTTGTTATGGAAGGGACGGAAGGGAGTTTAGTTCAGCTTGATGGAAGAATAGAAAAACTTAGAGGAGAGGGTTTTAATACCCAAAGCCTTGAAGCTGCGCTTTTTGCAAACAGGAACGAGTTTCACCGTTTAACGCATGTACTTTCAGTAGACTTAATCATAAATAGGACTGGCACAATTAGAGGCGATATTAAAAAAGTCGAGAAGTCTGTAGAGAACGATGAGGCTAGAATTAAACACAGAAAAATCGGAGGAGCAATTCTTATAGCCTTTCTTTTTATTTCAGCTTTTATGATTCACATATATAGAAAAGCCTTGCCTTAAGCCCTATTAAGGAAAAAGGAATCAATGGTCTTTGTTTACCCCTTTTACTCCATTGTTCCCAATACGCTGCTCCGAGTTTACGGGAGTTCACCCGTGTGGCAGTCGCTACACTTCATCTCCTGCCAAACCTCTCCAATATCCTCAGGATGCTGAAAGGCAAGCCCTTTCGGCTCCATCGAAATCATCATTTTCTGCGGTCTTCCCTGCCCTATAATTGTATGGCAGGCAGTGCAGTCTTTGGTGATCACCTTCCCATCGACACTTTTGTGAAGTCCATCGTGACAGCGAAAGCAGCCGGGAAAATTTAGGTGGCCAACGTTATTCGGGTAGATATCCCAGCGAACCTTCATCTCAGGGAAAAAGTTGTTCCGATAAATGTTCTGAAGCTCGACGATAGCACGCGAGATCGCATCCTCTTTGTCATTTGTCAACTTGGGGTAGTTTTCTTGATAGAATTTTTCCACCCCATTCTCTATGGCGTTCAATGCCGAGTCTGTAGAGGGATAATTTGCAGCCAGCAGATGGACACCAGTGCTTTTTATTAATGGCAGCGTCGAATCAATTTTGTCTGTACCCAAAGCCAGATTCACCGAATAGCTTGGTGGACGGAAAATGTGAGTGGGTCGGTTGTGGCAGTCCATACAGTCCATCTTGCGAATGTCCGCCCTGGCGATTACTTCCTCCGAAAGCGGATTTTCCGTGGACATGTATTCGGTGGTTTTTCCGGTTTTCAAATTGGTTATTCGCACCCAGGGAATCTCCTGCCGCTTTTCGTCCGTGGCAATGTACTCTACCCGGTTGGAAATGTTCATATGCCAGTGGATCCCCTCGGTCAGACCAGTCTCCGGGCCACCGCCGCCGGTCTTGATGAGCATATTGATCTCCCATCGTGTATTCTCCTCATCGGGCAAGAAATGAATCAGTTTCTTTTGTTGGGCGCCAAAAAATCGCTCCGGCCAATGACACTGCTCACATGTCTCCTGTGCCGGGCGCAGGTTTTCGATGGGGACTGGAATCGGCTGTGGGTACTTGTTGAAAAGCACCGCGTAGACCTGATATGCCCCTGACAGTTTGGATCGTACGAACCAGTCGGCCCCCGGCCCTACATGGCAGTCTACGCAACGGACCCTTGCATGGGGCGAATTCTGATAGGCGGTGTACTCCGGTGCCATCACGTTGTGACAAAGCGTGCCACAGAAGGCCACCGACTCGGTCACCTCATAGGCTTTATAACTGCTAAAGGCAGAAAGAAATAGGAGTATGATCGAGCCCAGGAGAAAGATGAACATTGCATTTCGGTGTTGAGGATTATTTAAATCGATTATTGGAAATCGCAGAATCGATGCCGTCCCCACGCGCTTCAAATACCGCCACTCGAAGAACATGCCAATTGGAATAAGCATCACGCCAAAAAGAAGGATCGTTGGTACAATTATGAAGATAACCAACCCGGCGTAGGGTACTTGAGCGGTGTCGGCAAATGTGTGAAGAACGAACAAGAAGACAAACAGAATGAGTGCCAAAATAGCTATAGCTGTACCGATATAACTCAGCCAGTTGTGAATAACTCTCGGTAATTTCATGGTGGTCTCCCTCTTAAAATTTCTAAAACTTTTTAGTTACCTTGTTAAATTGCTTGAGTGGTCAAATGCAATCTTTCTTTTGGTAAACGTCACGTTACCCATATAATAGACCTCATACCTGATAGTAATAGTATAAGTAGCTTGTACATTATACTGTTCATCTCCTCTTAAGTATGAAAAATAAAGGTAGCAAAAATCGTGACAATCAAAATCACTCCCACCCCTAACGCAGTGTATCCAAACCATGTAGATAACGTTCTAGCAAGCTGAGACGGCGGTTCAACAATGACACTTTCCAGCCTTCCTTCTCTAAGGAGCCTTTCGTATTCTTCTGGTCTTTCTTCAATAAATCTATCTAAGGGTATCTTACCTGTAAAGATTACCGTATCTAATGGGAAACTTTCCGGACGGAGATGAGTGTGGAAGAAATGGAATGTAAATATGAATCCAATTGCAAGAAGGGCTTCCTCTCCGTGGATTACCATTGCTACATTTAGTAAAGAGCCGGGGAGAAACTTTGTAAAGACCCCAGGTAGCCACAGCATAAGCCCCGAAATGCCTATTATAGGTATTCCCCAGAAGACCGCAAAGTAGTCGAACTTCTCCCAATACGTCCATCTGTCCAGCTTTGGTCTCGGTCCCAGGTATAGAAACCAGCGGATATTATGGCAGAGATCCATAAAATCTTTTCCTCGTGGAAACATAGAGTTTGGTCCATAAAGAAGGCCGAGTTCCCGTTTCATTAAGATTCGGTGTAACATGTATCCCAGATGGAAGAATACATACCCAAAGGTTACTATTGCAAAAACCCTGTGGAAGTACCTTGTAACCTCCACTCCGCCGAGTATCCCTACCAGAATTCTTGCCCACTCTGTGTAATGATAATATGAGTAATCCTATGAGAAAGGGTAAATCGAAGAACATACTTGCCGTTGCTCCAGCGCCTGGGAACCTCTCTCCTTGCAACCGCCACAGCCGAGCGCTGGAGCCAAAGAATCATATGGAAGCCAAAGAAGCCAAAAACCGATATGAGAAGCCACTTCATAAAGGTGTAGGTGTAATAGAGAAGAGGGGACTTTTCTTTATCTCTAGGATCAGCGTGTGGGTCGTAGCTTACAAATTTTCCATTTATTCCAGCGTGACATCTTCCACAGGTTTTAATAAGATTTCCAGGGGCGATTGTAGAAAGCGGGTCATTTCCAGGGAGATTAAGATGGGCTGTATGGCAATCCGAGCACTTTGCGGCAACAATAAACCCAAGCGAGGTTGCCTGTCCATGAAACGTGTCACGATAAGTGGGGGCTCTGTTCTCATGGCACCTACTACATTCCGTAGGGATTTGAAGTTGGAATTCTGCCATAGAAGGCTCTTTAATTTCGTGAGATTTGTGACAGGTAATGCATACAGGACCACGTTCATCTCCGTCTTTCCAATGCCTCCCATGGGTGCTTTTCTCAAAGTCATTATAAATTCCTAGATGGCACTTCTTGCAAGTAAGGGGTATATTTGCTCTAAAGATAGTTGAGTTTTTATCTGTTCTCGGTCTTATGTCATGTGCTCCATGGCAGTCAGAACAGACTGCTGAAACTATAAGTCCACTCACAAGCACCCCACGTCCGTGAACGCTTTCACGGTATTTCTGTATAAATTCAGGTGGAGGAAGGGGATGCTTCTCTGTAATCCCCTTGCTTTCATGGCACCTTGAACAGATTTCAGGAAGATTCAAGGGATTTACAAGGGACCCGGGGTCGTCTTTTGGAAAGATGTTGTGGGAGCCATGGCAGTTGACGCAACTCGGAGCATCCTCAATACCATTGGCTCTTGCTTTACCGTGTATGCCTTCAGAATAGTCTTTTGCAACCTCTTGATGACAAATGGAGCAATCAACCTTATTTGGTTTCTCGTGGGGAATCTCCTTTATATCCTGATGGCAATCGGTACACTCTAAGTTGCCATGAATGGAGGCCTCAAAGAGTTTCTTGTCAATAAGCGGTTCTAGGCTTTCATGACACATAAGGCAGTCTTCATTCTTTATCTCCTCAGGATAGACTCCCACTGAGAGGAGAAAAAGGAGTGAAAAGGAAACGGCGGAAAAAAATACTAAGTTATTATGCGGCCTAAGAACCATGCTTTGTTTAGAAAATAACAATTTCCATGCTCATCTCGAGTTCTTTTTATCTCTGAATACGATCTCTATTTTTTCTCTCAGGCGGCTGATAGAGGCAGAAGGGCTCATCAGCCATGATGTCGCCTGTCATTGCGTAGGCACGAGAGCGGGATCCACCACAGATAGTCCGGTATTGACAAATTCCACACTTACCCTTAAGAAGGTCAGGATTGCGAAGAAGCTGAAAAGTCGGATGCTCCCGGTAGATTCTAGCAAGGGAACCATTGCGAACATTTCCAGTCGAGAGTGGGAGGAATCCACTGGGATAGATCTCTCCGGTGTGAGAAATAAAAACATAGCCGTTACCTGCATTCACCCCTTTTGGTGCATGGCCGATGCTCCCACCTGGTCCGAAATCACGGGTCAAGCGGCTGGGCAGCCTTACTTCAAAAGGCCTCTTCTCTCCAGGCTGTTTTTTTGTCTCTTGCTCAATAACGTATCGTCTATAGTGTGGTGCTTCGGTGATCTTAACTATGAAATCAACCTCCTTGGAAAAGCTATAGAGCTTTTGGAATAACCTCTCATACTGGACGGCCGTCATTTGTTCCAAAAGCTTTCCTCTACCAATAGGTACTAAGAAAAACACCTCCCAGAAGACAACGTTTAGATCCTTGACCAATTGAGCAATATCGTCGAATACATCAAAATTGTACTCGCTAAAGGTGGTGTTTATTTGGAGAGGGAGACCTACTAGATGGGCGTATTCGGCTCCTCTCAGGGTTAATTCAAAAGCCCCAGGGACTCCCCGGAAAGTATCATGAATTTTGGCATTCGGCCCATCTAAGCTAAGAGCCATTTGAGCCAGTTGGGTTTCCTTTAGCTTCTTAACCATTTGTAATGTGAGCTTCGGGGTGGCAGCCGGGATTGTTGCCATTCGCAAACCCAGATCTGCACCATATCGAATCAAATCAAAAATATCCTCTCTTTTCGTTGGGTCACCTCCGCTCAATACCATAATCGGTGTTCCCATTGAGTGAACTTCTTCAATGAGTTTAAACCCCTCTTGGGTTGAGAGTTCTCGCGGATCACGCCAGTTGATCGCCTCTGCCCTGCAATGGCGACAAGCTAGGTCGCACGCCTGCGTAATTTCCCAGATGACAATAAAAGGAGAAAGGGAAAAATCAATGTCAGCTAAGGTATCTTTCCTTCTCACTTCTTCTATTCGGTTATTCTCCATCTGTAATTACCTCGTAAGAATACAATCTCTTGATTGGCAACATTCCACTTTCTCCTCTTTTTAACGTTATCTTTTCATTCCTTTGTCATTTTGGCAGGAACCTTCCAAGTCGTATACACCACCAAAAATCGGATATGATAAAAGGAAAATCGAGTTAAATTTGGTTCTCTTTATATAACTAATCTCCCTCCTCTTTTCACTCATTTTAAATACATTTTCCTCTTCCATTGATCCCTATCTTGAAAACTTCTATGTTTCAAGTTTAACCTCCGCTTCCTTCCAGGGGGGAAACAGAGCAACAAGAATGTAAAGAATTATAAAAGGGAGCACCAGAAAAAATAAGGCTACCAAGAGCCCTTCAATCCCGAGCAACTCCATTTTGTAGGTTGTAAGTCCTCTCAAACTCTTGGAAAACAATTGACCCCCAATAACCACATTCCATCTTATACTAAAAATTCCTATCAGGGTGAGAATCGCGCTGCAAAAGTAGATGAGACGCCTTAACTCATCAGGTAAGTGCCCCAATTTTGTCCATGCTAACAAAACCATAGGAACTATAGTTCCTAGCAAAATCTGAATCACAACCATACTGATAAAAAGCTTACTGATTAAAAGCTGGTAAAGTATTTTAATAGATTCCTCTGATTCGTAAATGCGGTGAATGAAGTCAAGGTTTTCCAGCGAGAAATCCAGTATCATTGCATAGAGCAGAAATGAAGCAAGTTTATCAATACAGGACATTTCTATAGGTTTCTTGCGAAAGAGTGTGATAACCATATAAAGTAATATCATAAGTGCGATCCCTGATACTATAGCGGAAAATAAAAATACAACGGGCATAAGCACACTGCTCCACCAGGGGTTCGCCTTCACAGAGCCGAAGATAAAACCCACATAACCATGAAGGAGGAAAGCGGATGGAACACCAATGATGGTTATAATTTTTCCTGCCTTTTTGTCAAACCGAAGAGATTTTTCTGAAAGGTCAGAAGCCCCAAGGGTTAAAACGAGATAAATAATCCTTTTCAACCCCTTTTCTTTCTTAGACCAGACAACTATATCCTTCCTGTACTCAAACCACAATTCCACGAGAAGGACGACCAAGAGATACCAGGCATATACAAAACCAAACATAGCCATAGCAGACCTGAAATTGGGTGTGAGAAAAATTTCAAAGGCCCTCTCAGGATGTCCCAGGTGAGCCACAAGAGGAAGGGGGGCAACAATAAGGAAAGCAAGGGCGGTGAGAAGGGAAAGTCGGTAAGTGGGCTCTACTTCTTTAACATTAAAAACCCTTTCCAGGGAAGCCAGGATAAAGGCACCTGCTACAAGACCAGTGATATAAGGGTAAACCACAATCAGAATACTCCAATGGAGTTCAATCTCATTGGGATAGATGAAGCCTGCAACTTCTTTAAGAGAAATAGCAAGTCGCTCAAATGATTTTTCCAACTAAGTAACCTCTTTGTCTAAATTGGCATAGTAGACCTTGGGGTCTGTATTGAGATAGGGTTTTAAGACACCAATTTTGTTGAATCGAACAAATCGCGCAAGGGGATTATTTCGGGGTTTTACCTCTCCAAAAATTCTTGCTCCTGTGGGACATACCTCTACACACGCAGGTTGCAATCCTTTTACAATTCTGTGATAACAAAATGTGCATTTGTCTGCTGTGTGTGTTTCGGGATGGAGATATCTTGCTCCATAAGGACAGGCCTGAATACAGTAACGACACCCTATGCAGTAGTCCTTGTCAACAAGGACAGCTCCATCTATGCTCTTGTATGTTGCTCCAACAGGACATACCTGCACACAGGGTGGATTATCACAATGATTGCATAACTTGGGAACAAAAAAGGTACGCAGAATTTCCTTTTCGGTAAGGGTCTCAGGAAAACCATGTATCCCCCCCTCTGGACTGTCCACCTTTGTTTCCCCATCAACTGTAATAACATATCTTTCTACCCAAGTTCTAAAGAAGAAGGGTTCTTGTGGAACATTGTTTTCTATCTTGCACGCCTCTACACATCTTCCACACCCTATGCATTTATCAATATCAATACCCATTGCGTAATAGTGTTCGTGAGGATTGTATTTTTCATAAATGCTTTCCAACGAAATTTTTCCAAGAGGCGTTTTTTTCAAAAGGGAGAGAATTTTTGTAAAGAGTCCCCCCAAAAAAATTCCGGGAGGGATTATGAGGAGGTTTTTAAGCAAGTCTCTTCTATTCATTCAGTTTATTCCTCCTTCTTTAAACGGGCTTCAGGATGATGGGGATAGTGACACTCCCAGCACAGAAATCCGCTGTAATGACTTTTCATGTCCACACGTGGAATTTCAGGGGAACTTTCTGCTTCTTGTGAATGACACTGTCCACAAAATTCTCTATTCCTGGGTTTGCTTGGTAAAGCCACCCTTGGATTTAGTTTATGCTCTTCTTTCGCTATGTGGCATTGAGTGCAGGGTAAAGGTGCATGGGGTGATACAATTTTTGTTCTTGCAATTTGCGTATGGCAGGGCTCGCACCCCTGGGGTGTAACAGGAGGGGTCGGGTCATGGGGATTATGGCAGGAAATGCACGGGTTACCAGGATTATGTGTTACAGGGTCAATTTGGGGGAACCCTGTGGGTCTTGTCGGATTGTATCCATGACACAGGGGACAATAGGCGCGTTTTCTTGGTGCGGGGGGTTTGTGCTCACTCGGGTCTTGGGTATGAGCGTAAGCAGGACTATGACACACTTCACAGGCAACCCCACGATGGTATGATTTTTCTTTTAAAGTGAAGATGTCATCATGACATTCCGTGCATGCAATTTCCCCGGCATATTTAATTTCCTGAGAGACTACAGTTTTTAGGGATGCGGCACGATAATGTCCAAATAGTCCGAAACTCGGCGACATAAGATAATGGCGAACAATGAAGAAGATGATAATCAAGGCGATAGCAAGTCCAAAAAGGTATTTTATTTGTTGGGGCATTCTTATCTCTCTTTCAAACCTTAAAAAGGGGCCGCTCTATCTGTATAAATTTCCAAATTTGATTCGTTCCATATTTATGTCTCTGTTTTTCTTTATTTTTTATTATCTTCTATCCTCCGGTAACATTGCAATTTATGGATTGTTGTGCGGTATATGATAACCCCATTGCTAATTAGAAAATTCTTCTTTCATCCATGCCACCACAACCATCTTCTTTAAATGATAAGTTACATCTTCCCCTATAGCATGCATTACCAGCATATCCGTCTTCGTTGGTAAAGTGAATCCATTCCGATACAGCCTCTTTCACCTGGTTAGCGCTATAATTACGTTCTGCTATTAAGAAGTTTGATAGTCCCCAAACACTCTTAGCGAGGTTACAAGGACAGCAACAGGTTAATATAGAATAATTACTACAGCACGGGGCAGGTATGGTTGATAGAGCCGCGCTCTTTATTTTTTCCTGTTCCGGTGTTAACGTTGTGGAGTTATAAAAAGCTATAAATTCTTTTGCTTGCAAGTGAGCGTCATAAAATTTAATTCCGCTTTTCCCAGATGATTTGGCACCTTCCGCTATTCGCCCGGCGTAGAATACAGTTGAAACAATTATGCACAAGGCTATTCCAATGATCCAATAGTAATTTTTTTGTCTCATCTTTTCTCATACCCCCTTTTTTGATTTTTGTTCTTCATATACAGTCGTTTTCAAATTCCTTCGGGGATATAATTTAGCAATAACCGTGCCAAGAAGGAATAGGCATATTTTCTATATAAAGACCTTTTGTAAGTGAGAAAACACTGTCATATGTATTAGAATCTGACAATGCAGTAAACAACGGGCTCATTTCTGAACCTTCCTTACGTATATGTGTCTGGCTATTTCGTTATCTATAGCGACATCTGTCTCTCCCACCCTTATTACAAAGGTGGGTTTTTTCTGGTGGAGGACTATTTCTGCTCCGGGAATAATTCCTAGGTCGGTAAGTTGATGCAATCTTCTATGGTGTCTGGGTACTAAAAAGATTATCTTTGACGTATCTCCCGGGGTGATATCGGAAAGGGGAATCACAAGTTGGTTTGTATCTTCTTTGAAAACCTGGCAGCATTCACCTGGAGGAATCGGTTTTCCATGTGGACAGAACCCAGGATGTCCGAGGAAAGCACATATGGATTCTGTAACCTCAGGACCAAGTATATGTTCAAGCTCACAGGCAGTAGAGTCCATTTCACTGGAGCCTACCTGAAGTACTTCTTGAAGAAGCTTCTCGGCCAGGCGATGTCGCCTGACTATCATTTTTGCTATTTCTTCTCCAAGATGGGTAAAGCAGTTCATTCCTTTCTTCATCGTATTTCATGTTCTATCCTCTTTTTTAAAGTGTCTTTTTAACCATAGAATGAGTCTCGATTCTGGTGGAAAGGAATATCCACATCTTGGACAACAAATAAGCTGGCAACCCCCTATACTAATCGGGCAACTGAAGCATTTTTTCATTGCCTTCTCTTTTATAAATTCCTTTCCACATAAAGGGCAGAAAACTAGATTCCGAGGCTCCCCAATATCCAATTCGTCATACCTCCTACAAGAAAAGCAAGGATAAAAACAATCCCAACTATAATAAGGGCGATCCTCAGCCCTTGCTCTTTTATAATTATTAGAAAGTTAGCGATACATGGGACAAAAAGTGTAATCGTAACTAGACTTACAAGAACCTGATGGTTGTTTAAATATCCCCTTTGCTTAAGGTCGAAAAGACCAGCGGCTCCATAATCTCTTCTTAAGAATCCGATTAAAAAGGCATTTGTAGCTTCTTTTGGAAGGTTAAGGAACTTTACTACGATGGGTGAAGCTAGGTTTTGTACAAATTCAAGAACCTTTAGTCTGTCTAAGACAAAAAGAATTATAGTCCCCAAAATAAAAATAGGGACTGCTTCTTTTAGATACCATTCGAGTCTGGCAAGGGTTTTAATGATTACGTTGCCGATTTGTGGAATCCTTATAGGCGGAACCTCAAGGATAAGGTCCCTGCTTTCTCCTTTTACAAGGCAAGAAGCAAGGAAACCTACTATGAAGAGAACGATTGTAATTTCTCCACCCCACATGAATAAACCCCACGGATGTAGAGTAGAAGCCATAGCAAAAACAACAGCCAATTGAGCCGAGCACGGGATTCCTAAAGCTAGAAGAAATGTGACGATTAGCCTTTCTTTTTTTGTCTCAAGTATCCTTGTTGTAAGTGTAGCCATTGTGTCACATCCGAGTCCCAGAACCATGGGGAGCACGGCTTTTCCATTAAGCCCCATTAACTTAAACACCCTGTCAACCATAATAGCCAGCCTTGGTAGGTATCCGGAATCTTCAAGAAGACTAAAGAATATAAAGAAGGTACAGATTACAGGAAAAATTATAGCAAGTGAGTATGTAAGAGCCATAGTAATTACTCCAAAATCACCTACAAGAAAGTCTCTTAGAATATTAATTGGGACAATCTTTGAGATAACTGTTTTAAGAAAAGGGTTTATATATCCTTCGAAAGCGGTCCCTTCTAAGAAATCGACGAAGACCCCAGCCCCTAGCTTTCCTACAAAGAGCCATGCAACCAAAAGCACTGAAGCTAATATAGGAATTCCGAACACAGGATGAATTGAAATCCGTCCTAAAGTCTCAAAATCCGTCCTAAAGTCTCAAGGACCTGGCTACCGGATTTAAAAGATGTGGCAGATACCTTTTGGGCAATGTCCTTTGCAAGCTCAAGCCTCTTTAAACCGATAAAATAACTGATGGGATATTCCTTTGAGCTAAGCTGTGAGAAGTGATGAAGTTGATCAAGGAAGCTTAGCTTATTTTTTGGAATACTACTTATGAGATTTTCTTTTAAGCTCCTATCTCCTGATAGAATACTAAGACCGATAAACCTCGAGAAGTGAGGGTTTGGCATAATCTCTTCAATTTCATCTAAAGATTCCTCCACAGTTTGAGAGTATGGAACCCAAACCTGAGGAATGCACGAGTTTTGGATTTCCTTTTTAATTCTTTCTATCCCTTTTCTTTGAATAGCAATAGTCGGAACTATTGGAACTCCTAGTCTTTTAGAGAGTGCTGCTATATTAATATCAACTCCTCTTGCCTGGGCTTCATCCATCATATTTAGGACTATGAGAGTGGGAAGACCCATTTCTGCAACTTGGGTTGTAATATATAATCCTCTTTCTAAATTTTTAGCATCCATAACCTGGATTACGGAGGATATGTTTTCCTTTAACAGTATGTCTCTTACAACCCTTTCGTCTTCAGATATAGGTGTTAGGCTATTGATCCCGGGTGTATCAATAAGAGAAATTGTCTCAGAGCCGGTTTTCAAATCTCCCAGGGTTATCTCAACCGTTGTTCCGGGATAATTTGAGACCGTAGCGTATCTTCCGGTAAGGTAACCAAATATTAAACTTTTCCCGACATTGGGGTTCCCGATTAAAACCACTTTCTTTAGATGAGGTAAAGGTTTGGTTTTGATATGGTTGTGCATTTATAGGGCCCCATATTAGAAATTGAATCTCATTTTCAATATAGCAAGAATAATGCCAAAAGTAGGAAAGTGAAAATGGCTTAAGCTAAGCATAAGTTCTATATAGATTTTTTAAGTTTAAAGAAGGTAAGAAAAAATTAATGAACCAGCTATTGACTGTCAGATGTAAGAAATTCTGACATCTCCTTCAACATTTTAACCGCTCTATGTTTCTTAATTCCTTTTTCATATTGTGCCACATATCAAATCCTCCTTCCTTTTTAGTTTAATCAGCAATACCGCAATTAATGTACCAGAGGATTTTTCTAGTAATTTCGCCTTGAAACAAAAAGTAACGTGAGAAATTGTTGTCCGATTTTGTGACACCTTATACCATTTCCAATATCAGAATGATTAAAGTTGCTATTGCGGAGGACTATGGAATAAGAAATAAACGGAGGGAAATACGTTTAACCAGTTAATAACTGGAAAGGGTATTACATAGAATATTCCACAACACGGGGCAGGTATGGTTGATAGAACCTCACTCTTTATTCTTCTTGTTTCCTCTTCCAAATAAATGATAGACGCCGCTAGACTCGACAGCTTTACGCCAAGAACCAAAATGATATGCTGCTGAGATTAAGCTTATCATTACTTTTCTTCTTAAGTCGTTCGGTCTTAAGCTATAACTTTTAAGATGTAGTCTCTGTATCTCTTTAACTTTTCCGCGACCACTTCTTATAGTTTCTTGCTTTTTCATAATCTCAAATGTTGATTTATCCTTCTCTGTTTTTGAAAAAAGTATACGAAAGAAGAAATATACTGCTGCTATCGTAATCAAGAAGCCAATCAATACTACAACAATTATAACAGCTACTGTCTGTGTGCTTTCTTTCTCATAGAAATCCCCTGCACTACTTACAGTATAATTGGAAGAAAGCATAAGGAATAAGAAAAGTGTGGTTATTACTATTCTCGTTTCTATCCCTCTTTTATTATGTAAAAATCATTTTATAGCAATTACATTGCATCCTTGTGTTCTTTTCTTTTTTGTAACAGTCCCCAATAATATGCTATCATCATTAATCTTTGCGAAATCTTTTAAACATAGGTAGTTCTGAAACTTCCTCTCTTATCTTATCAAGGGTTTCTGAATTTATAATTTCTATCCCTATTTTTTCTGCTCTGGTCTCTATTTTCTTTTTCACCATGCTTTGAATAAAAATTGGGATTTTTTTAATTCTATCTTCTGCATCTTTTGTCCATTTTATATTTATCTTATCGCTTTTTTTATAGCCATACACTGTTCCACCTTTCTCAATGATTGTTTCTTCTTTCAGTTTATTGCCACCCTTTGGTATATAAGGACATAGAGGGTCTTCTTCGAGGTAATCTCCGCTAATGATGAATGCCCGTGCTCTGCAACCAGAACACAGATATGAAAATTCGCATTTTCCACATCTACCTTTTAACTTACGTTCTCTCAATTCTGCAAAGATCTCACTATTTATTATCTGGTTAAAACTTTTCTCTTTTATATTGCCTCCCGATGCATTCAGGGGGAAGAAAGGACACGGAAGAACTTCTCCTTCCGGTGTGATACAGAGGTAATTTGTTGCCGCAGGACATCCGCCACTTCCCTCGTATACCTTCAGATTCTTTGGGTCCTCCAAAGTATGCCGAATAAGATATGGGGCACATTTTGTATTTATAGTTAGTCTTCCATTATATTTTTCTTTAATATCTAGCACGTTAGAAACCACATAATCATAATCCGATGTGGTTAAATTATACAGGGAATGACCTCGCCCGGCTGGAACTAGGAAGAAAAGGTTAAGTAAAAATGCGACATTTAAATAGACAAACTCAGCGATTTGGTTGAGCTCGGAGATATTCCCTTTGTGAATCGTTGTATTAATAATAAAGGGAAATTTTTGTTCTTGTAAAAATTTTATTGAGTTTAATTTCTTGGAAAGGATTCTTCTTTCAAATTCATTATTATGATTTAAGGAATCTATATTAATACTAATGCCTTTAATATTACATTCTTTTAACTTTAGAACAATTCCTTTTGTAAGGAATGTCCCATTTGAACCAATGACTGTAAAGAAGTTTTCTGATGCTCTATTACATATTTCAAAAATATCCTTGCGCAAAAGGGGTTCTCCACCCGTCAGAATAAGCATGCAACCAGGAAACGAAACTTTAAGTTTTTCTATAACTGAAAAGCATTCCTCGGTTGGAAGTTCTTTATCAGCATTTAGAGAAGGACAAGAATCAGTAAGACAATACTGACATTCCAAATTGCATCTTCTCGTTAGCTGCCATGAAACTACTAACATGTCCCCAGTCATTTCATTTTAAATTCAACGGTTGTGATTTTACCCGCTTCTACTTTGATTTTTTTTGTATATTCTCCAAGTGTTTCATGGAATACAACTATTTCATATTCTCCATCTGGAACATTGTTTATTTCTGCTTTTCCATTCTCATCTGTAACAGCAGCATATGGATGATCTATGACAATAATCCATGCCGACATCCATTCATGGGCATCACACTCAACTTTAATAAGTCCTGGCCTCATAAATACTCTTTTGTTGATTATCTTATCTCCTTTGTTTGGAAGCCCTATATTGAGAGCAGTTCTTCTCATTTTATTCTTGATAATAAACGCATGCGTATTATGCAACATGTTGTCCTCATTTGAAATTAAAAATTCTCCTCCCTTAAGAGCAAAACCTACATGGGGGGAAAATCTGCATTTTTCGTTTTTCAGTATGAATTGCTTTTCCTTTATTTCGCCTTTCACACCCTTGAGATAGACCATAGCATTTCTTATGCCACCATTTGGTCCAATGATAAGCGATTCGTTTGGAACAGTTTTTCCACAGAATTCCTCATCTTTTGTAACCCTTAAGGGCTCTGATTTAGGTGGAACTCCTTCATACCTTATAATAACGGAAATGTTTTCCTCCCCCAGGGCTATGGAGCAGCTCAATAAAAACAGACACACTGACATAAAGATTTTTTTCATAGCATATCCCTCCTTATCATTTTTTATTTGTTTTAATCCTTTTCATCAAAATAACTTCGAAAGTGAAGGTAAGTAGCACCACTAAAATCGGAATAACGAATATTTTATCTGAGGGGTTACCTTCAGGTATTAAGTAATACCAGGTTGACACTGAGCATTTTAACCCGGCCTCACCATTAAATCCATCCCATACAAAAAAGGCGATTGGAAGAAATTTCAAGGGTTTTATAATTGTATCTTCCTCGTCTTCGGTGTTCATAAGCCTTTTGAAAAGTACATGATATCTTCCATTTTCATATACCCACGAGCCAAAAAGGTTATTATTTGTTTGCTTTCTCAATGTTTCAACGCCTTCTGCATACGCCTCATAAAATCCTCCGTTTTCGAATACCCAAAGGTTTACCGGATTATCTGTATTACCTAATACAAAAAAAGGTTTTTCCCTTCTCTCAAATGTTATTGGAAATTCGATTGCAATTTTATCTTCAGAACCTAAATTCGTCCTTGTCGGGTCGTCCCATTCAACAAGGATAGCGATCTCTTTTCCATTGTGAACAGCTTTTACCAAAATATCTTCAACCGAAGGCGTAAAATTTCTTGGTGTAGATATTACCTGTCCTATCAAGTGGAATCTTACAGGTTTGGCAAAGCTCCAGGTCTCATCTTCAGGATTATTTGGTAATTTATCAACATATTTTACTCTTGAAGTTGTGCCAAAATTTGGTTCTTCTTGAAGTGAGTGCACATAATATGCAAGAGACCACGGGTCTTTTTCAAATTCATTACTTTCTACTTCAATTCCTTTATCTTCTCTCATCTCTTCTAGAGCCTCAAGAAAGGATGGCATTGGAGTTCCCGGAATACCAATTTTCAATGTAATGTATATATCTTCAATAGAACTTCCACGTCTATGGGTCCAACCCTTCGTAAGGTTCCTTGGGACAATCTTATTTCCCCAGTCATCCTCAAGTTCCTGAGAGCGGGGACCGTCTCCTCTGCCTTTGTCCCCGTGACACTTGGGACATCCAAACTCTTTATAAAGTTTTTTACCTCTCTCTACTGCACTAGGTTCCAATTTAGGAATTCCATCAATTTTAACTACTGGGATTTCCTCTTCTTCTGTCTCAAACATTGAAAATTTTTTAATATATTGTATAACAGATTTAACTTCTTCATCTTTAAGTATTCCTTCAAAGCCTGGCATAGCAGTTCCAGGAATGCCTTTTTTTACCATTCTAAAAAGGTCCTCATCCGTGGGAGGATAATCAGCTGGAGTTGATTTGTATTTGAAAATCCATGTACGGAAATCCCTTGGAGGTGGATAAATACTTGAAATTCCAGGACCTTGACCGTCTCCCTCTATACCATGACATCCTGCACACTTCCTATCGTATATCTCTCTCGAATCCGAATAAACCGTCTTCACAAAAATCAATTGCGAAAAAAGTAACACAAATAGCAAAAATGACTTTCTCATTTTCACTGCCACTTCTTTGGTTGAAAACCTGTTTCTTCGTAGATGAAAAGCACTACTTTCCATATTTCTTCTGCAGACAAATCATGCTCCCAAACAGGCATAGCGGAATCCCATGGAGCTCCTTCATCCGGAAGTCCCATGCCACCTTTAGCAACTCTCCAGAAAATAAAGGATTCAGGCATCATAGCTATAGTGCCCGGGTCTCTAAAATTAATAGGTATAGGGTTAATCCTCTTAGCCCAATGTCCATTACCATTAAGATTATCACCATGGCATGGCATACATCTTGAAAAATAGATTTCCCAACCCTCCTTTTTGTATTTTTCAACTTCATCTCCTCTAAATGGATTATTAGCTTTGGACAACACTATTTTTTCATCTTTAACTGAGATTTCATCAGGAGGTGCAGGGTGTATAGTTCTAAGTCCTGCAGGCGGTTCATATTTTGGTAATGCCATTTGATAACTCCAGAATCCCAGGATCAAGGGAATAAATATCCCTATAACCGTTCTTGGAACTTTAAGCCTGTCTAAGGTGAGGAATAAATTTATGGGATGTAAAAACTCTTGGAAAATAGATTCGGAAGATGATATGTAAAGGATGATTGCGAAGATGATTATTCCCATATACATTGCAATGAGGGAAGATGGAATAGGTGGGTGAATACCAAACTTGAGTACAAGATATATAAAAACCAAGAGAAATCCGGATATGAAAAACGGATTAAAAATCCTGATAGTTCTTTTCTCACCTGTTTTCACTTCCATCACCCTCTTGTTTTTTCCCTATCTTTTCGAAGTTCGGTTTAGTTGTAGGCTTTACAGTAACCTTTCCGTCTAGACTTTGTAAGAAAGAGACAACAGCCACAATTTCCTCGTCAGCAAGATTTATTGGAGGTTTATTCACAATTGGCATAGAAGGCACATAACCCTCTACAACGTATTTACTTGGATAGTAGAGAGATTCAAAAAGGTAATCCTCTGATGAATATCCTTTTTTCCTTGTCTCGGCTCTTTCACCAATTCCTACAAGGTCAGGTGCTCTTAATCCACCTCCACCTATAGTATGGCAAAGAAGGCATTTCCCCTTTTCGTTTAATATCATTTTCCCTGTCCTAACCAAATCCCTTTGGCTCATATCAGGCGTTATGTTCACTCTCTCAGGAGGATGAAACTCTATCTGTGGTATGGAATTTGCAAACAGTGTATATAAAAAACAGACGAGCAGTACGATCAAACCAAATACAAAAGCTGGATTCTTTTTCTTATACTTTTGTGCCATTTTTATTATTCTTTAATAAATTTAAACTTTTCTTCTTGACGATGTTCTAACATTTTTGTTAGGAAGAATATGACACCAATCATAATAAAGAAGATAATAGTAATAAGTGATACAATCTTCGCTGCATACCCTAAAGAAGGGACAAAGGCACTGTGGGATGTATCTTCCATTATCTTGTAAACATGCCAGTTAAGTCTTGAGGAGCTACGTGCAAATCCCATAAGCCCCATAAGCCAGGTGAATGAGACTGCAATAACGATAAGCATATATTGACTTCTAGGGGGCATATGACCCCATTTTATACTTCCTATAACATTTGATTTACGATATATCGCTACATCTAGAGGTGTACAAACAATGAATACAAAGAGGACCGCGAGGACTTGATACATCGAATAATTAATCCTTACGGTTGTTTCGACAAAATATCCTCTAATTCCAAGGAAGATTATATATCCTGCAACTACAGCGATTATCGAGAAGAAAATAAAATTTCCGAGTCTGGCCCAGGATGTGATTGGGATTTTACCACTACGGCGGTAGATAATAAAGCTCAAAAATGTCGAAAGAATCATAATATTTACTACTGTGTTTTTTGCTGTCATTATACCGAGAACACTCAAAATTGGGTGTAGGGTAGCACCGATCTTACGCGCCTCTTCTAATGAAGCAACAAGTGAATGGGGAGTAAACCATATTATAAAGCATATTGTCATTACTAATAGCAGGGCGGGCACATATTTTCTATATCTTTCAGCACCTTCTATCCTTTCCATTCCAATCCACAAATAATAGTTTATACCAAGGAAGATCACACCTATTATTATCGCCTGCAATATCCAAAGCCATGAAAGGACTCCCCCCATAAGTGTTATTCCCATCTGCTGGTCGTATTTGTAGATTTCTAGTCCAAACCAATAACCTGCGAATGGCAATGGTATAAGTGCTGAAACGGCTATGAAGTTTCCAACATAACCCATCCAATCGTAATATTCCCTTTCCTTTTCATTCTCAGCACTCAGAAAATTTGATGCCGCATACGCAGCCACTATTGCCCCGCCAAATGCCAAGTTTGCAATAAGTCTATGAACATTTAAGGGCCACCAGCCAGGATTATTTATTGCTTCCCACAAACTATACAATTCCCCGGTTTCTTTAACTCCGGATGGCATCATCATAAATGTAACCCACGCATTTGCTACGAACATTATCGCTATACCGAAGCTGTTTAGAAAAAAACCAATGAAAATATGCAGAAGCTTTTTATTCTTTAACCTATCCCATCCATAATAGTAGAGATAGGCCGCAATAAACTCACCAAAAAATAGCATGGCATAAAATACCATGGTCCCGCCAAAAATCTGGGAAAAATATGAGAAAAACTTTGGATATAGAACGATTATGACAAAAAGGAAAATAGCTCCCAAAATCGATGTTAATGAAAGTGAGATAGTTATAAGCCTTGCAAAATCTTTCGCAAGATTATCGTATCTTTCGTCCCCTGTCTTAAAACCTATGATTTCTACAATTAAAGCAAACGTTGGGACAGCTATTACGAAAGCAGCAAGATTAAGATGTAGCTGAGCAAATACCCATGATATATCCCTAGAACTAATTCCCCAAATTGTTACATAATCTACCATAGTTACACAAAGTAATTCATAAACTAACTACAACATAAGACGTTGCAAGGCGATTCTACTAAAAGATTCTCTGCCACCGAACCGATATCAGAGTCAAAAGATTTATGAAGTCCGAAGCGTGAGAAAACTAAAAATGATGCTCCTTCACTTTGAGCAAATTCAATTATTTTTTGAAAAGCTATCCCAGCTCTCACTTCGGTTCTTATTTCCATCCCCATCTCTAACGCAATGCTTTCAGCCCTTTTGAGAGCAGATTCATAAACTTTCCTAATGCCTTTGTCTACTACCTCATTATGCAGATTCTCCTGTTCCTTTGAATTGAAGAGTTTTTCGCCTTGGAAATTCAAAACCTTTTTTATACTCTCAAATATGGTAACATGGAGATCAGGGTCATATACGCTGATCGCAAGCAGTTCTGCTTTCAACCAGTCCGCAAGAAGGAACGCTTTCCTGAGTGCTGAGAATGAAAAATCACTTCCGTCAATAGCTACAACGATCTTCACATCTTCCTTAATTTCGTCTCTTACAAGGATAATATCTTTCCAAATTCTTCTCGCTACTTTTCTAGCGCATCCACCTATCCTTGGACTTTTGCCTTGTCCATATGAACCCATCATTACGAGGTCGCATCCATCCCGGTTAACATACTTTTCTATTTCTTTAGCAGGATTTCCATCAATTATCTCACTCTCAAACTCAATCCCACACCTCTCTCCCTTAAGTCTGAGAACATCAAGGAATTCTTCCCCTAAATGTTTAAAACTTATGTCCATAATTGCATCATGCTGCTTTTCCATTTTCTCCGTTATTCTTGTTCTGAACCTTTCTGGTAAATATGGTAAAAGAGCTCTGAATCTTTTCCTGTGAAGTTCAGAATTAAAAACATGTATACCTGAAACTGTATAATTAAAATGTCTTGCCAACCTTACTCCCAAATCTATTGCCATCTCTGATTGTTCAGAGTTATCAACAGGAATGCATATTCGCTTCCAGCCGATACTCTTGTTGTGATTTGAATTAATCCTCTGTTCTAAAAACACCCTTTCCGCCTCCGGTGTCATAATATTTCCCTTTCTCAATTTCATACCCCTTAATCGTTTTTAAATAGGCAATCAAAAAAGTTTTTCTTCCTTTTAAGGGACCTGATGTAACTCACTAGATACCAGCGATCCTTCTCGTCCTGAATTGAATCAGCGTAGGAAGGCATTGGGGTTCCATCCATACCAGTCACAATTGTCCTGTATATGTCTGCACTTGAGTCTCCACATTTAAATACTCCTCTAGTAATGTTAGAAGGCTTAATGCGATTCCCCAAGTCATCTTTGAGTTCCCCGGACTTTGGACCATTCCCTTTTCCCTCATGACCATGGCACTCCCAGCATTTATTGGCTTCATATAGCTTCTTTCCTTCTGCAATAGTTTCTGTAGTAACAGGAACTTCTTCAGGGATGATTATTGGCTCCTCGGGTTCCTCTTCCCTGAATCTTTCAGAGAAGGTTTTTATATATTCAACCAGATTCCATGTATGCATTTCAGAGAGGAGCGGTTTCCATGAAGGCATCTTAGTACCATGAAACCCCCTTTTGATCGACTTAAAGATATCCTCATCGGTAGGGAGTGAACCCGAAGGGGTACTACGACACTTGTATACTCCTAGTGTGAAGTCTCTAGGCTTGGGATTTAGCGGATATGCACTTGGTCCCTTTCCATCTCCATTTACAGCATGACACGTAGCACAGGCGTAGTAATAGAGATTGCCTTGCCCTAGAATTGAATGGAAACCACTTAACCACTCATCAGTTATTCCACCTTTTGTTTCTTCAGCTCCATGCAGATTAGGTAACCTGCTTAGAAACACTATATAGCCCAGTACTAATAAGCTGGTCATAAGTAAACAAAATTTAGGCATTTTACCTCCCTTTTTACCCTTAGAAAAACATATGTATTTGAAAGATGAGTTCATCGGCACTGCGAACCGGTACATTTACGCTATAAAAGTTACGCCGATAAAATAAACTAAGTTGTAAAAATTGCGTAACAAACGGTTCCACTCCAAAGGAAAGTCTCTGAGTCTCATCCTTTTTTATATCAGTATCGGGGTCTAATAATTCATAAGTAATTTTAGTATTAAAACCTTTAAAAGCGAGGTAATTTAATTCGGTCAGTAGTACATGTTGATTCGTGGTTGTTTTGTTTTCTTTATCCCTGTCTCTTATGCGGTCAAACTCTCCTAAAAAAGTGAGTTTCCCGAGGTTAAGTCCGCCAAAAAAACCGAAAAGGGTAAGAGATGAATTATCCCCACTGTCATATGCGAATGATCCACCTATTCTAAAATTCCTGAATACTAAGGACCCAACAGAAGAAAACAAACTGGGGTAATCGTCATTAAGCCCATCCGTCAAAGCAAGGCTTAAAGAAAGAGGACCAGGCTCAAGACCTATTTCGACCCCTTCCTTGCTAATGTTATAGTTAAAACCAGTTTCCTGTCTGATAAATGCCGAATCGTCTAAGATCCTGAGTCCATATGGTGGTAATAAATTACCCCCCTTAAAATAAGCGTTTAATATAGGAAACCTTATGAGTCCATAAATCTCTCTATTAGAAACTCCGGGGGCAACCCTCTCATCGAGGTAAAATTGCAGATATTCCCCAATTAGATTGCCTAATAGATATAAATTTGCTTCCCTGGTTCTAAATTCATTTTGGGTTTTGTCTTGTTCTCCCCTCGTTCGTGTGACATTGTCAAACCTGAAGTCGGATCCAAAGGAAATAAATTTACCGATAGATGGATTGAAAAAGGTTGAAGTATCTGCAGGTTCACTTAACCGTGCCTCCTTTCGGCATTCTTCGTGTAGATCTTTGAGCTTTTCCTGGCGCTTTGCTCTAAGCTGATTCACCTCTGTTTGTCGAGCTTTCTCGGCTGCTTTGATGTTCTTTTTGCAATCAGCTATCAACTGATTGGGATATTTTGGTTTGCAAAAAGACGACATAAGTTCTGGATCACCACAAGCTGCTCTAAACTCATCTTGTTTATTGCAATAAAAACTGATCTGCTCTTGCCCTATAGCACAAAAATTTCTCAACGCCAGGCGAGTAGGATCCAATATACTCTCTGCATCCAGGTAATCGGGATCTGGATTAGCCTCAAAATTTCTGTTACAAAAATTTCTAAACTGAGGCTCTTTCTCGCAGGCAAATTGAAACTTCTTTTTGTCCACCGCACAAGCAGCTTCAATCTGCTCAATTTCGCAAAAAGGTTCAAGGTATTCCTCAGGCACATTCTCGCAAATATTTTCCACATTCGTGAGTTCTATTTCGGCATTTATTATATCTTTTGCTAACTTTTCCAATTCTGGGTTTAACCGAGTATCCTCAAGGCATGTTTCAAGTTCGTCATCCGAGCGCGTATCGTCACGATCAAACGGTATTGTTTGAAGCCATTCTAAGTCTTTCGGTGAGATTGTCTTTATCGGAAGGTCAATTTGGGAATATATTCTACCAAACCTGTTTCTCATTCCACCCCCTGTAGGATTCACATGACATTGACTGCACTTATAACCCTCACGCACCGCCATATAAGGCTCTGCTATAGATTCATTTGTCTTAAAGATAATAATAATGATAAAAAATAGACTAAAATGTATTACGGTCACACAAAATACAAATATTTTGCTATTCAAATCAAATGCCTCCTTTAAGTTTTAATTATTTGGAGCACCTAAATCAATCCATTCCATTATTAGCATGATTTCGTCCTCGCTTAAAAAAGGTCCACCTAGAGGCATTCTCTCGCCAACTCGAGGAATTCCTGATCCCAGAGGACATCCTGAAATTTTCTCTACAAGGTAACTGCCACCTTCGCAGGGATCCGAATTACCAGGATTAACCCTAAGGTCTGGAGTAACTTCGTTACTTTCAACATCAACTAAGTTATCGAAGGAGAATTGCGCCTGTAGGTCTAATCCTTGTGGTGCCCCTGCCCCTGCATGGCATATAATACAATTATCATCAAAGATAGGTTGGATATTAGCAGAAAAGCTTATAGCGCCATCAGGTGGTGTAGGTAAAGGTTCAAATGGTTCTTCATCTCCCAAACAGCCAGCAATGCTAATGGCTACTGCCACAATACATAGAGCTAAGAACACTATACTCAAGATTGTTCCTTTTTGAGTCAAGCTTTACCTCCTAGCCTAGCTTGTGTTTATATACGATAAGCCGCATGATCCTCTTTGGCCTTGCTACATACCTATTTTTATTTTTTCTCCTGCCTCATCCATTATCTCAGGGGTAATCTCTCTATAACCCCTTTCCCTAGCATAATCCTCAATAACCTTCTTAGCCCTCGGTCTTACAAAATTCGGGATCTTTTCTAAACGCTTTTCAGCTTCTTCTGTCCAGATAACCTCTTCCTCTTCAGGGTGGAATAATCCTTCTCTCTGTTTGGCGAGGGTTGTCCTTACCTGCTCAAAGGGCTCAGGGGGAACAGTTCTGCCTCCAAGCCTCACACCCAAAGCCCTTACAACCTGCGTTTCCTGTGGATTGGTTAAAAGGGCAATCCCCTTCCGGCACTTAGGACATATAAAGGTTACAGATAGGGACCCTTTCTCAGGGCCCTCTGCCTCAACAAACTCCATCGCCTCATCACACTCTAAGCAGAGATATTTCATTTATTTCTCCCTAAGAAACCATTTATTTTCGCACTAATCTCTATAAATGTTTTCCCAGCGGATGAATCGCTGTATTCTAAAACGAAGGGCACGCCCTTATCCGAAGAAATAGAGATTCTAGGGTCAAATGGTATCCTTCCAAGATAGGGAATGCCCATCTGATCCGCCATTTTTTTCCCATCATAAATGGTTTTAAAAAGGTCTCCCACTTGACCGCAGTTCAGGCATATATATCCCACCATATTTTCAATAAGACCGACCACCGGAATTCCAAGCGCTTTGGCGGTGACGGCAGATTTTTTAACCACAAAGTGAGATACTTCTGTAGGGATTGTGACTAGAACAACTCCATCTAGGTTAGGGAGCAACTGAGCCACGTTAGGGAGCTTCTCGACGCCAGCCGGAAGGTCAATAAAGAGAGAATTAAGCTCACCCCACTCAGTGTCAGAAAGAAATTCTCTTAGGGTGCTTACCTCCATTGTACCTCGCCATATGAAGGCAGCCTCTTGACTAGGGGCATCCCAAACTACAGGGGTTTCATCACTGGGCAAGAGAAGGTCCATAGACATAACCTTAATATTTAAGGGTCCAACAGCGGGGGAGACACCATTCTCACCAATTTTCAGATGCTGTCCCTGCACACCCATCATCTTCGCAATTGAGGGTCCGTTGATATCTGCATCTAAGACACCTACTGTATATTCCTGCATGGAGAAAGCAGAAGCTAGGTTTACAGTTACGGCACTTTTTCCGACCCCACCTTTTCCGCTTATTACAGCCACCTTGTGTTTGACCTTCTCCATCCTGGACCTTAAACGCTCAATCTGCTGGGTGACCTGACCCACTATATTTGACCCGCCATCACCTATAATATCCTTATACTCTTTATACTCTTTGCGCATTCCTTCTCATCTCCACTCACAACTACAAAGGAGGAATATAAGCCCCCAGGAATGAGTATTGGGGGCTTTCCCGGATTTATTTATTATTATGGGAGAAACGGCACTGCCAGATCACAGTCTCCAACCGGGCAATCTGGAGGAATCTCATCATCAAAGAGGAAAAATACATTTGCACTGGGGTCGGTCTCAGCCATAAAGGCTGGGAGTTTGGTCGAATCAACAGTCTGCTCGTTCTTGCTTGCTATCTTCTTGGTTGCCGAATCATCCTGTCTACACGGAGTATTGGGGCACTTGCTTGGATCTGGGTCTAACCGTTGGTCGTCTGCAAATCCCGCGGGGTTGGTTCTTGCCGCCTTCCAGTGCCAAAGGTCCGCCCTTCCGTCCGCATTGTTGCTCCGCATCCGATCATCATGGCAGAGGGCAAAGCACCCTGACGTTTCAAAATCCTGAGCATTGATATTCCACCATATAGCAATTCTATCCTCGTCAAACTTGCCTGGTTCTCCACCCATTACATTGGCCACCCCCTGTTTCCGCTCCCAAATGGTATTATCGGGTCCTATAAACTCCCAATGCTCCTTTAAATTGTCTTCAATGCTATTAGGGTCGGGCGCTTCAACACACAGGTAGAAGTTTTCGCTATCGAAAGCCGCCCTAAGTGTGAGTTGAGGCACACTGGTGGGGTTGATGGGGTTAGTCACAAGAGTGGCTCCTGTAAATTCGCCACAGTCCGAAGGGGTTTCCTGCTTAGCCTCCAGGTCTGCTTCAGAGGCTTCATTCCCAAGGGTATATGCGGTTAAATCCTGCGTAGTCATTACAGGCGCGGACGCACTCATTGGCGGGGCTGCCCCAGTATTATCAAGGTAGGCTATGCTAAAGTGATAGAGGTTTGCCGGACTTGTAAAGTCAAACTGGACATCTTCCTCTGGGAATCCTGTCGTGAGGGATCTAGTAAACATCACAGTCCATTTCCCACTCCCAGCGGTATAGGTGCCTTTTGCGTGAACATCCGCTATGCTCCCCAAAGGGTTACTCGTTAACACAAAACCAGGAATAATATCACCTGGTTGAAAGCCTCCTGGAGGCGGAGTTGGTGTAGGCTGGGGTCCTCCCCCTCCGTCATCATCACCGCAGCTTCCTATGAAGAGACCGAGGGTAAGCACTGCAACAAGTAGGAACAAGAAACCAGTATTTATGACCCTTTTTACTAAAATTTGTCTCTTTAATTCCATAATTTCTCCCTCCTTTTTAAGTTTTTTAAAAATATTTTGGTTGTATCCTCACCTCCTTTCTTCAGTTATTTGGGGCACCTTCCTCAATCCACTCTATAATTAATTGATTTCCTCATCGCTTAGGAAAGGTGGTCCGTCAAGGGGCATCCTTCCGCCGAAACTCGGCATCCCAGGAGTAGAGGGGCCTCCTGCAATCTTTTCCACTATCTCACTACCTTCACTGCTACCTAGGCCTGTTTCACAGGGCGTTCTTGGATCCCCAGGCTTTACCCTCATGTGGCTTACAAATTCAACGCTTGGTTGATTAACCAAGTTGCTGAATGAAAGCCCCTCGCTTAGATCCAGTCCCAATGGTGCACTAGCCCCAGAGTGACACCTTATGCAGTTTGCATTAAAGATTGGCTGAATGTCTTCTGAAAATCTGACTTCTTCAGAAGTAGCGCTTAAACCTTTTTCCTTTAGTTTCATGGCTGAACGCCTCTAATGTTTTCTTTTCTCCAGTTGTTGAATCGCTTTTAAGATTACTTCGTAATTATCAAACGGCTTACGAATACAGACATCGGCTACTTTTCTTAAAAGGTGCTCCACATCCTGCATCTGGTCGAAATAGATGTACATCACAATAACAGCCAAATCGGGTCTAACGTTTTTTGCCTCCTGAATAAGGTGTAGGGTTTTTACTACCGGCGTTTTCACATCAACAATAAGTAAGTCGGTTTCCTTACAGCGAAGGTGGTCGAGAACCTCCTCTCTAGAACTTGGCATACAGACTTGATAGGTTTTTCCTAAAAGGGGAATCAAGGCAGCATACATATCTGGGTCACCCTCAGCGATTAGAATCTTTTTCATCTTTTTTTCTATTCTCTGTGAAACCTAACAAGCAAGGGCTATGCCGGAATTGAAAAAGCGCCTACATTTTTTTATAAGTAGCTATAAAACAGGGTTTTTTAAGATAAAGAGATTCTAAAGGGAATTTTTCTATGTTTTTATTTTCTTAAACTTAGGAATCTTAGCTCTATAATTTTCTTATTTTTAAGAATACTTCACGTAGAAGGATGGGAAGAGAGAAAATATTAGATCCACGGGATAGAAAGTTCTTCGATCTTGCGGTACAAGGAGGAAAGACTTAAACCGAGGAGCCTTGCTGCTTCTTTCTTATCAGGCCCCGTTTTCTCTAAAACTTTAATAATATGCTCCCTCTCATATTTCCGCAGAATTTCTTTCAGGTTATCCTCCTCTTTTTCTATAGGTTCTTTTCCCACGGACAAAGGGGAGGGAAGGTCGAAGGGCATAATTATATCTCCCTCACACAGAATCATCGCCCGCTCAATTACATTCCGTAACTCCCTAACATTTCCCTTCCACGAGTAGCTGAGGAGGATCCGCATGGCTTGTGGGTCAACCCCACTTACACTTTTCCTTAGCTCCATGTTGAGTCTATTGACAAAGTGGTTAACCAGTGGTGGTATATCCTCCTTTCGCTCCCTAAGAGGCGGCAGGGCTATCTCAACTACATTCAAACGGTAGTATAGCTCTTCCCGGAAATTGCCCTTCTCTACCTCTTTAGAGAGGTTGCGGGTAGTGGCAGCGATAAGGCGTATATCTGTTTTTATAGTTTTTACTCCACCAAGTGGCAAGACTTCACCGTCTTCAATCACTCGAAGCAATTTTACTTGAAGGCTCAAGGGAAGCTCCCCCACTTCGTCTAAAAACAGAGTTCCCTTATCGGCGATTTTAAATAGTCCTTCTTTACTGCTTATTGCTCCTGTAAAGGCACCTTTAACATGCCCGAATAGTTCACTTTCAAGAAGATTGTCCGGAATGGCGGCACAATTTATGGGAACGAACTTCTCCGTCTTTCGAGGACTATTCTGGTGGATAGCACGGGCAATTAGCTCTTTGCCGGTCCCACTTTCTCCGGTAATGAGCACTGTGCTTTTGGTAGAAGTAATTTTCTTTACCAAGTTGAGTACTTCACAAATCTTGGGGCTTATGCCAACTATATTACGAAAATCATATCTCTCCTCGACCTCAGCTCTTAACCTCTTGTAGTCTCTCGAGAGTTCTTGAAAGCCAATAATGTTCTTAACTTTTACTAAGACCTCATCAAAGATAAGAGGCTTAACAATATAATCATAGGCTCCCCTTTTTAAGGCTTGTACGGCGGACTCGATTGAGCCGTAAGCGGTGATAATGATAACCGAAGTGCGGGGGCTGACTTTCCGAATTTCCTCAAGGAGCTGTAGCCCATCAATACCAGGCATACGAATATCACAAAAAGCTACATCAAATTCTTGTTTAGAAATTTCTTGGAGAGCCACTACACCATTTGGTGCGGTCATTACTTCGTACCCCTCCTCTATGAGCACCTTTGCCAAGGTATCTCGGAATGTCTTTTCATCATCAGCTATTAGTATGTATCCTTCCATGTCTATTCCCCCCGAGAGGCAGGACGACTGTGAAGGTCGTTCCTCTTCCTATCTGACTTTCCACAAGTATTTCTCCTCCAAAATTTTTGATAATCCCATAGCTCACAGATAATCCTAGTCCGGTTCCTTTCCCCGCTTCTTTGGTAGTGAAAAAAGGTTCAAACACATGCTTCATAACCTCCTTGCTCATCCCAGGTCCGTTATCTTCAAAAGCAATCTCTACCTTTTCCTCTACCTGTTTGGAAGTAATAGTCAACTCTCCTCCTGGCTGCATTGCATCAAAGGCATTTAAGATAATATTCAGACAAACCTGAAGTAATTGATCCGGCACAAGGGTGATAAGTGGAATCTCTGGGTCTAAAAGTGTTTTCACTTCTACCTCTTTGTCACAAGGGTCATATTTTGCGATTCCAATAGCTGACTGGATGACATCGTTTACCTGGGTAAGACACCACTCATATTTTGGGGGACGAGCAAAGTCAACCATTTCCCTGACAATATTTGCAATACGATCAATATGAAAGCGCATTAGAGAAAACGTCTCTTCTTGACATACAGACTCATCACATTTTTTCCGCTCTACATATTGCACAAGGGAAGAAAGCGATGTGAGGGGATTCCCTACTTCATGTGCTACCCCAGCAGCCAGTAGTCCAAAAGCAGCCATTTTTTCTTGATGTATGACTTGGGCTTCGAGCTGTTTTTTTTCTGTAATGTTCTGGAGCATTATGAGTACCTGGACGACGTTACCATCATCCCTGATAGGACCAGTTGTGTATTGAAAAACCCTTTTCTCACCTGTGCGTGTAGCCATCACTTGTTCTATCTGCTCAATACCTCCGCCACAGAATGTCTTAACAGCGGGACACTCGTTGCAAGGAGAGTTAAATTGTCGGCACATCTCGTAGCACTTTATTCCCTGGGATATATCAATTTTTCCAAACCATTCCTCAAATATATCGTTGTGCCAGAGAATCCGCATCTCTCTGTCAACCAAAGCCAAGGCAGTCCCTATCCCCTTGACGATATTATCTAGCTTCTGCTTTTCTCTTTTGATCTCCATTGTTCGTTCTTCTACCATTTCTTCCAGGCCCGAAGCATACATCTTAAGCCTTCCCTCAAGGTCTGAGATTGCTTGGGCCATGTGGTTAAAGTCGTTAGCCAAAAGTTCAATCTCATCGTTTGTCTGAATGTCCAATCTGTGATTAAGGTCCCCCTGAGCAATGCTCGCCGTTCCCTTTCGTAACTCTTCTATTGGTTTAGTGAAATGCCTTGCAGCGAAAAATCCTACTATAAAGACTCCTGTAAGCATCACCCCTATTATCCCTAAGAAAAAGGTCTTTAACTCTTTCACTGGAGAAAGAATAGCATCCTTGGGAAGTGTGTGAACAACTATCCAGTGTTCCCCCTCCTCAAGTTTGTCTGAGACAGGAGCGTACCCAATAATCTCTCCGTCTTCTCCTATAATCCCTTTTTGACGAGAGAGTATCTTTGAAACAACTTTAGGGGGATAATCATCGGATAGCCTTCCCCCAGCTTTCAGCGGATGATAAAGATACTGCCCTTGATTATTAATCAAAATCGTGAGACTCTTCGAAGGAGGATGTGCCTTCTGTGCAAAATGATGAAAAGCAGTCATTGAAAAATCGGCAACTAAAATCCCTCTCTTCAAACCATCCTTGTCAAAGACAGGGGTGCCAAACCAAATAAGAGGCTCCTCCTTCTTTAGTTCTAGTGGGCAAATGTATATCTCACCTGGGTTTAACTCTATAGAATCCTGAAAAAACTCGCTCTCTCCTAAAAATTGGAGGGACTCTGAGGAAGCAAATTTTACCTCTCCATTCTTTATCTCCACGCGTATCTTCTCCCAACCCGTCTCATCAAAGTAGCTTATTTGCCTATACCCTTCATGTTGGGTTAGGAATGCGTAAAAATAAGACCTTAATTGATTCACCCATTCTGCTTTTCCTTCTTGTCCGGGATGGGGAGCTTCTCTTAAAGGAGGTATCTCTACTAAGGATGGAAGATTCCTACTTAAATTTGAAAGGTCATGTTGAACTGTGGTTAAAAAGCTATCCATGAGTCTAGCTATGGTAAAGACCTCATCCTCAACATGCTTATCAGCCATAGTGCTGAGCCCGGTGGAGAAGATGTTCAAACCGTAACCACCGACCACAACGAGTGGGATAAAGGAGACGGCTAAAAATGCTATAATAAGTTTATACCATATGCTTAAGTACCCAACTATCTTATTGATATTCATATGTATTTCCTCTAATAAACAGATACTAAACGGGGTTTTTGTAATAAAAGACTAACAACTTCTGTTTTTGCAACTTTTGTGCCAAGAAAATTTGCTAGTTTTACAAATACCTTTTAGAATCCAATGACTCTAAAAAGTGTCAGATGTCAGAAAATATGACAAAGAATCTACGGCTATATTTTTTGTTTTACAAGGAAATTCAATAAGAATTGCCTGGCATAGATTTTGCGACTATAAAAAAATCTATGGGAGAAGAAATGATTAAATTGGTAGGCAGAAGGCAAAAAACGATGCAAGATCATGTTTTACTAGTAAGACTTTTGATATAAATTGTATTTTAACTTTACAATGATAATGAATTTGTGTTAGGATATTTGGCAAAATTTTTTGAGGAGGCGCTAAGATGAAATATATATTCATTCTTATGATTGGAATCTGGATGGTCGTATTTTCTTTTGGTGCGAAGTTTGCTCAGGGAGAAGAGGATTTAGTTGCAAAAGGCAAAGAGATTTATACTCAAAAAAAATGCTCCATGTGTCATAAGATAGAGGGGGTTGGTGGGAAAATGGGACCAGACCTCTCTGACGAAGGCAATAAAGGAAGGGAACCCTAAGTCTTTGATGCCTGAGGCAAAGATGCGGCCTGTTAAAGCCACAGATGACGAATTAAAAGCCTTAGCAGCCTATATGATGAGTCTCAAGAAGGCAGAGTAGGGCTAATCGTGACTCATTGCCATGAAAGCAATATGGGTGATTATATTGTTCATTGCTCTATTTGTTTTTGAGAGTATAATCGGAGAGTAAAATCAGTGGGTAGTCTATCGAAAACAATGAAACTTCTTATGTGTCTGACTTTTGTTGGAATGATAGCATCTCTTTATGCCGCTTTTATTTATGCTCCAACCGAGGCGGTAATGGGTCCTATCCAGAGGATTTTTTATTTTCACATGGGGACGGTTTGGGTCGCCACACTTGCTTTTATAATTGTTTTTATATCTAGTATTCAGTACTTAAGAAAAGAAAGTCGTTTTTGGGACATCCTGGCCCTCTCTTCTGCTGAAGTTGGGGTTTTATTTATTACATTAACAATTATAACGGGAAGTATATGGGCAAAGCCCGTGTGGGGTACATGGTGGACTTGGGACCCACAGCTTACAACTACTTTTATTCTATGGATTCTATATATCGTGTATCTGATACTGCGTTCTTCCGCCGGGAGTGACACAAAGAAAGCAAGATACGCCGCTGTTTTTGGGATAATCGCTTTTTTAGACCTTCCACTGGTTTATGCGTCCGCGAGGCTTATGCGGGGCATATCTCCAGTTGTTTTCGGTGACAGAGGTGGTGGAATCGCACCTGAAATGATGGTTGCATTATTGGTAACACTTGTTGCATTTACTTTTTTATTTTTTTTGATTCTTAGAGAGAGGATAGATATTGAGAATATGAAGGATGAGATAGCAAAACTAAAAATCGAGGAGGCTTTATAATAAAATGAATTATCTTTTCTGGGCTCATGTGATTTTCTGGGCTGCGCTGTTTATCTATGTTTATAATCTTACTAGAAAAAACGAAAACTTAAGAAGAGAGATTGATGCACTTAAAAGCTCTCTTAGCAACACTAAAGAGGAGAAAATCATTTGGCAAAAGCAGGAGATAAAGTAAAGGATGACTCGAGGAAGAATTAAATTCATTTTAGCAATAGGAGTTATTGCCCTTACGCTCTCCTACCTTGTTTACGGTGGAGTGAAGGAAGCGAAGGTTTATTATCTTACTGTTGAGGAACTTAAGGAGAGAGTTCCATTTGTATATAAAGAAAAAGTTAGAGTGTCAGGTAAAGTGGTTCCCGGAACGATAAGGAAAGATATTGACGGAAGCCTTGAGTTTCAGATTACTGATGGAAAGCAGACAATAGATGTGCAATATAGGGGTATTATCCCCGACGTTTTTAGAGATGGAGTAGAGGCTATAGTAGAGGGTCTATACACTCCTGAGAATGTATTTAATGCGAATGTTCTTCTTGCAAAGTGTCCGACAAAATACGAATCCGCCGACTCGCTGAAGAAAGGGGAGAATACCTGATATGGTTGAGACCGGAACTATTTCTATATTTCTTGCCTTTATAATTTCCCTTTATACGTTAATTGCTTCTTTAGTGGGGGGAAAAACCAGAAATCGCGAATTTATAAAAAGCGCGGAAAACGGCGCGCTTGCGGTATTTTTTCTTTTAACTGTTGCATCTGCATCGCTTATCCATGCCCTGCTTACCCGTGACTTCAGTCTCAAATTTGTTGCTTCCAACACAAGCCGTGATCTTTCAACTATCTATACAATCACGGCTTTATGGGCTGGTCAAGCAGGGTCGCTTCTTCTTTGGTCCTGGATGCTTTCAATCTATACAGTACTAGTAGTGCTTTTCAACCGAGGAAAAAGTAGGGAACTGATGCCCTATGTGATTGGGACTCTAGCGGCTGTCTTGTGTTTTTTTATTTACCTAATAGCCTTTGTTGAGAGTCCGTTTGAAAGGCTTCCTTTTGTGGCAGCCGATGGGAATGGACTCAATCCAATTCTTCAAAATCCCTATATGGCAATTCATCCCCTTGCGCTGTATGCAGGTTATGTAGGGGTTACTGTTCCATTTGCGTTTGCAATAGGAGCCCTTCTCAGTGGAAGACTGGGGGATGAGTGGATAAGAAGCTCAAGAAGGTGGACGCTATTTTGTTGGACGTTCTTAGGCATTGGTCTTCTTCTTGGAGCGCGCTGGGCTTACCTTGAGCTTGGATGGGGTGGATACTGGGCATGGGACCCGGTTGAGAACGCTGCATTTATGCCCTTTCTTGTGGGGACTGCCTTTCTTCATTCAGTTATGATTCAAGAAAAAAAGGGAATGCTAAAGAAATGGAATATGGCTCTTATCGTACTTACGTTTTTTCTGGCGATATTTGGAACTTTTATTACAAGAAGCGGAATAATCTCATCGGTCCATTCCTTTGCACAGTCCAACATAGGCCCTTATTTTCTTGGGTTCATAGGCTTTATACTGCTTTTTTCCTTCGGCATGTTTATCCTTAGGCTTGATGATATGAAGAGTGAAAACCATTTTGATTCTCTACTTTCTAGAGAAAGCGCTTTTCTATTTAATAACCTTATTTTCCTGGGAGCCGCGTTTTCTGTATTTCTAGGAACAATTTTCCCGATACTTACCGAAGCAATCAGAGGAGAAAAGATTCTTGTTGGTCCTCCGTATTTTAATCGAGTAAACGTGCCCATGGGCTTGATTTTAATCCTGCTTATGGGTGTCGGACCGTTAATATCCTGGAGGAGGGCATCGAAGCGGAATCTAATTAGTAATTTTATGTATCCGACGGTTTTTGGTTTTCTGACAGCAATTCTTTTATTCAGTCTTGGCATGCGAGAAACGGTTGCGCTTGTTTCGTTTGGCCTTTGCGCTTTTGTTACAGCGACTGTATTCATAGAGTTCTATAGAGGAGTCAGAGTGCGAAGCGGTAGGGGGGAAAGATACGTGATTGCTCTTTTCCGGCTTATTTCAAGGAACCGTAGAAGGTATGGTGGATATATAGTTCATCTGGGAGTTGTTCTTATAGTGATTGGAATAACAGCGTCTTCGGTATTTGTTACCCAAAAGGAAGCGACTCTGAGAAAAGGAGAAACGATGAGTGTTGGTAAATACTCTCTTAGATTTGATGACCTTCGGCAGTACACAACGGATGCGAAAAATGCGACTGCTGCGAAACTAACTGTATATAATGGAGGAAAAGAAATAGGGGTTATGGTTCCTGAGAAAAACATCTACAAATACGAGGGGAATCGCGAGATTAATCAGGAAACGGAAGTAGCGCTTCGCTCAACCTTTAAAGACGATCTTTATGTGATTCTTGCGAATTCTGATGGTAATGGTAAGGGGACGGCGAGCTTTAGGGCTATCATAAATCCGATGGTAAGCTGGATATGGGCAGGAGGCGTGGTGTTACTTCTGGGAGCAATAGTAACGATGTGGCCAAATCCAAAGGAGATAAGGGAAGAATCGGCTGTGAGATATACTGTGGGAATTTCAAAGGAAAGCTCGGTTTCGGGCTAGCCACAGATGGCACTGAGAGCTAAGAAGAAAATAAGGAGAATTTAAAAAGATTACTTTCTCTGAATTCTTTTATCTCTTTGAATAACTCTCTTCAAAACTTAGGAATAATAAAATTGGAAAAGGTTTTTATCTTAATACTGGCTATTGGAGTTGCTATTTTTATAGCACTACCGTTTTTTAGAAAAAAAGTTGAAGAAGCATCCTCTCAAGAAGAATCCGGCGCCATAAGGAATCCTATAGAAGAGAAACTCAGAAAGCTCAATTTTGAAAAGGAATCACTTTATGCAGCTCTTAAAGAAATTGATTTTGATTACGACCTGGGAAAGCTTTCTAAAGAAGATTACGAAGAGCTTCAGAAAAAATATAAATTACAAGCTGCACCAATACTAAAAGAAATTGACGATGTAAGGATAAAAACCGGTATCATTAATTTGGAGGAGGAAGTAGAGAAGGAAATTAGATTGAACAGGAAAGCCAAGTTAACGGATGGAGAAGAGATTGAGAGAGAAATTCTAAAGGCTCGTAAATCTAATGGTAAAGATAAAACTAACTTAATTTGCTCCAATTGTGGAAAAGAGGCCGTGTCCGATGATAAGTTTTGCTCCAATTGTGGGAACAAGTTAAATGAATATACAAATAAACAGGATTATAAGTGAGGTCAATAAAATAAATTTTTTGTGGACCACAATATTTTTTCTTTTATGTCTTAGTTTGAATCTGAGTAGTGAAATTTATTCTCAGGAAAGTTCAGAAAAACTACCCAGTGGAAAAGATCTTTTTATAAAAAACCGCTGTGTGAATTGCCATACAATTGGGAGAGGAAGATTTGTGGGCCCTGATTTGGCCGGTGTTGGAAGTAGATACAGCAAAGAAGAGATAGAGCAGTGGATGGGAAACCCACAGTTGATTTATCAATCCAAAGGGAAGATGCCGATAAATGAAGGATACCCGCCAATGCCTCCTCTAGAAGTTTCTCCTGAAGAAGCAGGATTCATTGCTGACTATCTTCTTTCAGTGAAGACTCCTACTGTTTCAAAAGCCAAAGGTGGTGTGATAAAAGGAATGGTAGTTAATGCAACCAGTGAAGAAACAACTAAAGGGATAGAGTTAACTCTTATGGCTTACTTAGGTGACCGCCCGACGGATCAGAAGAAAGTAAAAACGGCTAGCGATGGGTCGTTTAATTTTAGCAACCTTGCGTGGGATCGTAGTTACACCATCTCTCTAAATTATAAGGGCGC
>JACPIY010000025.1 GCA_016187835.1 Deltaproteobacteria bacterium
CGCCTTCCTCTCCGCTCCGGTCTCCATAACCGCTTTGTAAAACTCATGCCTGGGAATTATTCGTAACATTTGACCAAAAATACTGCTAAACTTGTTCATGGAATGCCTCCTTCAGGTGGTTGTTTTGTTGTTGCAAATAAAATCAATCCTACCTGTCGGGGCTCCCATCCTAAACTCACTATTTTAGACAGATGTGTTTTTATATAAAACTTGAAAACGAGAATAGAGTTAGGCTTAAATATCTCTATCATATTTTAAAAAGTGTTGATCTACAAAGTGTAAATGTACAAGCAGGTATTCCTGGTTTAAACCGAAATGATGCTTATAAAATTGAAATCCCTCTCCCTCCGCTTTCGGTGCAGGAGGAGATTGTAGCCGAGATCGAAAGTTTCCAGAAAATCATAGGCGGCGCCCGCCAGGTGGTGGAAAACTACAAACCTCGCATTGACATTGATCCGGAGTGGCCGATGGAAGAATTGAATAACTTGTGTGAGGTTGTGAGAGGTAGTTCTCCTAGACCTAAAGATGATTCTAAATATTATGGTGGAAATGTTCCACGTTTAATGGTTGCAGATATTACAAGAGATGGGATGTACGCAACACATAAAATCGACTTTCTTACTGAAGAAGGTGCCAAAAAAAGTCGCCCAATGCAAAAAGGAAGTGTAATTCTGACTGTTAGCGGTAATCCTGGGCTTCCAACAATACTGAAAGTGGATACCTGTATTCATGACTGTTTTGCCGGTTTCAGAGACTTAGATATAAGGAAAATAAGACCCGAGTTTTTATATTTCATTCTTCTTCACTTTAAAGAGTTTTATGGTTCTCAATCTGTCGGAGCAGTATTTCAAAATCTAAATACAGATCAGATCAGGAAATTTAAAATCCCCCTTCCCCCTCTCGAAATCCAACAACAAATCGTCGCTCAAATAGAGCAGGAGCAGGAATTAGTAAAAGCCAATAAGCAGATCATTAAAATCTTTGAGCAAAAGATCAAAGACAGAATTGCAAAGGTTTGGGGAGAGTAAAGATATTTTGTGAGGAAGAACCCTTCGAAATATTAAACTATGTATACAAGAGAGTGGAGACGCGATTAATCGCGTCCTTACATTAATATGGATAGATCACCAAACCGGGCTCTCAATTATCTGTATCTACCCAGATTTTTCCTTAAATCTTGAGTGATCTCACTTCTTAGTTCTTTGAGTTCCAGTACCTCGACGTCTGGTCTGAAGCCTCATATCCAGCCGGTTAATATTGAATTGATGTCACTCTCGGATGTGAGGATTACCGATCCACCTTTTAAAATTTCTTTGGTTTCTCTAATCCTATGGATGGCAAAGGTTTTTACAACGCCGTCTCCCCTGATCCGTAGTAGGTAGTTTAGGAGATGCTTAGTTTTTTTCGTATTAACTTAACAGATGTTCATTAGTTATGAAGAGAAATTCAAGGTCTTGAAGCGTACTTCTTAAAATTTTAATATTCATGGTAGGTTGAAAAAGGATGTCAAAAAATCGATCAAAATCAAAATATCTCTCGGGGCTACAGTGTCACAAACACCTGTGGCTTGAGATAAATGACCCTGATAAGGCTTCCCCTGTATCGGAATCGCAGCAAAGACTATTTGACCAGGGAAAGGAGGTTGGAGAATTAGCCCGAAGCCACTTTCCCAGTGGATATCTAATTGTTGTTGACCGCTCGCGAATATTCGATTCCGCAAGAGAGACTGAAAAAGCTATATCAAGGGGTGAGGGTGTTATATTCGAAGCTTCCTTCATACATGACGATACGATTGTTTTGTGCGACATAATTGCGAAGAACGATGACGGCACATGGGATATCATTGAGGTTAAATCTGCCGGAGAGGTGAAACCGGCCACACTATCAAATTTCAGATCGATTGAAAAGATATAAGATAAGCGAGATTGATGAATGGATCCAGTCTAATAAAATTAATCCTATAAATCCACCTTATTCAAGATTAAAATGAGTTTTCACACTTTATGAATTTGTTGAAAAATCTTCACCCTAATTGTTTGAATAGTGATTTGTATAGAAAAGACTGATACGCGTTAAGCCATGACTTAGAGCAAGTAAATAAGAAATAAGGGGCTAAGCATGTATAATGAACAAAGAATTCATGCCGGGATCAAGTTCAGGTCTCCGGAGAGATTTCTTAGGGAGTATAAAAATGGAAAAGAAAAATTGGCTAAATACGGTTAATCTATTGTCCAGTTTTTAGGGGTTAAACCAGCCTGTTATACCAATTATTGGGGTCAATTCTTATATCTTCTGAAACGGTGGCATCCATATAAAAAACCGCTCTTTCGCAATCACGAAAATCGAAAGCTGTCTAAGCAAGAAGATATTGGGGAGTTCCTTTATGAGCTTTTTCAAATTTCTCTGGAAAATTCTCTTTGAGTAATTTGAGGTTCTCCTCATAAATCTCAAATCGATCATAGAGTAAATATTTTTGGTTAATTACATTTCCCGGGAAGAACTTTTCATTATCAAAAAATTTATCGCAATCGGATGGATTATTTTCATTTATCTCCGAGAATAAATTCATGAGCTCCATTTTGAGAGCTTCGTCCATAATTTTCATTCCTGTATATAATTAAACTATAGTAAATTTCTTCATTTTAGCTCTCATGAAAGTAGTGCCATACTGGCTTTAATTCGCGTATAAATATCTCTGTCGTCTTCGGTCCTATTCCTTTGAACTCCTGCAATCGATCTCCTAATTCTTTAGGGGTGCAGGAGGACTCAATAATAGTGTTGATTGTACCATACTTATCTAGAAGTTCCCTACTCACATTGAGCAGCTTCGTTGCTGTGGAAAAATCGTAGCGAACATAGTGAGAACGGTCCAATATGTGTACGAGCCGATCCCAGCCAGCGTCAAGCACCTTTTGAGGACTCACTATTTGCTCTTTGATTAATTCCATATATGCACGCTGGGCGATTTCTTGTTGAATCGGTTTCCCGAACAAGAGACACGCCAGAAACCACTTGAATAACTCTTCCTCCTTCCCTGAACTGATATCGATGCCAAGATCATGTGCTGATATTCTTTTCTTCATTCTTACGTTAATATACAAAGAAGGTCAGCCTCCGAGGAGCGTATAGAGTTAATAATCAGGAATGCTTCATATATAGTGATTATACGTTATATAAGCTAAAAACTGAAAGCACTCTACCACCTTTATGTACGTCCTCAATGGTACTTTTAAGAAGATCCTTAGCCCCCGTTGATAGACAACTTTAGAACCTGCATTGCGTCGAGTCTTGCGAAAACCGAGGTTGCATTGTGAAAACAGCCGATAAGATCGGGGAATTGCCTTTGATTGGAAAGTTTTACTTTTACATGCATCAAGCATAGATAATCGTGAAAGATAAAATAGATGGGTAAATGTGGTTATAAATAAAATTTTTAATATCTTTGGGTTTGCTCCCAATCACTCAGGACAGCTAGTTAAGTTGTTACGGTTGTTGCTACAGCTCTTAATACTGACATGCGGCTTGCACTTCTATATAATTATAAAATTAAGGTTATACATGCCTAATTAATCTATAAGGTACAGGATGGAATCTCAAAATCGGGATGAACAACCAGGCAGAAAGCTAAGGCCATTTTTAATCTGGCTCCTAATATTATCGGCTCTTTTGGTCTGGAACTCGTATAACTTATGGCCTAGGTTACATTCGAGTGTGGAGATTCCGTATACCGTGTTCATTGAACAATTAAATTCCGATAACGTAGATAGAGTAAGTATCGACGGGGATAAGATTAGCGGGTCTTTTGTGAAGCCGGTATTATGGACCAGGCAAACGAAGACCGGAGGCAATGTTGCCCCCGAACCCAAACCCTATTCCGAATTCACGACGGTTTTCCCGCGAGAAATCGGGGACCCAAATCTGATGTCACTGCTCGAGAAGCATAAAGTTACAGTCGAAGTAAAATCGACATCCAGTAATTGGCTTGTCAATATGATTGTGACTTGGTTGCCGCTCGCATTACTTTTTCTTTTCTTTATTTGGATGGGCAGAAGCGTTGGCGGCGTCAGAGGCAATGCTCTTAGCTTCGGAAAAAGCCGTCCGCGTCGTTATGCGGGCAGTAAGACTGCAGTTACGTTTGATGATGTTGCAGGAGCCGACGAAGCCAAAGCTCAATTACAACAGGAGGTGGATTTTCTACGAAACTCGAAAAAATATTACGAGATAGGCGCCAAGATTCCACGAGGGGTATTGCTTATAGGTCCACCCGGGACCGGGAAAACTCTAATGGCTAAAGCAGTAGCTGGTGAGGCATCGGTGCCTTTTTTTAGTATCAGTGCTTCTGAGTTCGTAGAAATGTTCGTCGGCGTAGGTGCGAGCCGGGTACGGGATCTATTTAGTCAGGCTAAACAGTCCGCTCCGGCGATTGTGTTTATAGATGAATTAGATGCCGTAGCCAGGAGAAGAGGTGCAGGAATGGGAACTGTAAATGATGAGCGTGAACAGACCCTCAACCAATTATTAGTGGAGATGGACGGATTTGATGAAAAGGAGGAGGTTATAATACTTGCAGCAACTAACCGACCTGATGTGCTTGATCCTGCTCTATTAAGACCGGGTCGGTTCGACAGGCACGTCGTAATGGCTCTTCCCGATCGTAAAGGACGGGAGGGCATTTTGAAGATTCACATAAAGCGTTTGAAGCTCGACCCCGATGTTGACCTGGTGTCGCTCGCTCGCAGTACGACAGGTATGAGCGGGGCCCACCTGGCAAATCTATGCAATGAAGCGGCATTACTTGCTGCAAGAAAAGAAAGTAAGAGCGTTAACATGTCTCACTTTGAGGAAGCTCTTGATAAGGTTCTATTAGGTGAGAAGCGTCAAATTCTGATGGACGCGAACGAGCGACGTGTAATTGCTTACCACGAGGCGGGGCATGCAATAGTGGCCTGGTTCATACCTGCTGCAGATGAAGTACGTAAAGTAACTATTATTCCGCGCGGTCAAACCCTAGGGGTTACAGAGCAGCTCCCGGCCGATGATAAGTATAACTACAGCCGTACCTATCTGCTGGCAAGGTTAGCTGTTTTGCTCGGAGGGCGTTCCGCAGAGGAGGTTGCGATAGGCGATATAACTACGGGTGCTGAGAATGATCTTGTTGAGGCTACGACCCTGGCACGCCGAATGGTAACGCGCTGGGGAATGGGGAACATCGGTCTATTAGCCTTTAAAACTTTTGAGGAACAGCCGTTCCTGGGCTACGAATTATCACGCGGAAGAGACTATAGCGAAGCCACTGCCGCAACAATAGATGAGGAAGTAAAACTCCTGATGGAAGAATCACATAACGCAGTGCTTAAGCTCTTGACCACTAAGCGAATGGAGCTGGATAATTTGGCCCAAGCACTGCTCCGGGAAGAAATCATCGATAAAGAAGAGTTAATCAAAATCCTAGGCACCGTAATCCGGAATAAACTAACTTAGCGGGGGTAAACCTATGAAACCTGTTTTTCAACCGCATTAGACAATGCCATTAAATACTACTCCGTGGAACGCCTAATGCCCTAAAATAATAAGCAAATCTTTATTCATGGTTTTAATTAATGCAAACTAACTCATATTCATTCTGTATTAAACTATCAGGAGGAATTGGCATATTCGGCTTTGCTGGAATATGTCCCTTCCAAACGACCTCTCCATCTTTCTTTTTTTCTATAGCATAAGTATTTGTGAATGTTTTCCTGTTACAATCTATCTCCATAAATGAATACAATATTGAGTAAAATTCACCTTCTTTTAACAGATTCCATTCCTCAGGCATAGGCTCTTTTACTTTAATTATCATATCGGCCACTTGATAAACTTCCCTGGCAGAAGATGCAATTTTAGCCCCTTCCTTCTGGTAATCCTCATCTTTTATACCACTTCCTTCCCCGGCATGGCTTTCTACGATGACTTCATGTCCACCCGTCACAAGAGCCTTAACCCCGGAGGGGACAAGACCAACTCGGTACTCGCTTTCTTTTACCTCTTTTGGAACTCCTATTATCATTCTTTAAACCTCCTAATCTAAATATCCTATTCTATAAATTTATTTGAAATACTTTATGTCAAATCAATTTTAAGCAAATGATTTGATTTTAGATGCGAATAATTCTTCTCATCTGACTTATCTAATCCTAATACAAATTCAGACAAATTTAAAAAGAGTAGCTGAATAGCATTTCTACTATTTATGAAGTTTTCTAAGTTTTAGAATTAAATTTTTCAATTCCTAACGATTTTGACTATTCACAAAAAGTCATCTCTTTCTGCTTGCTATATCTGTGCGAATTTATCTTCCGATGTCTATCTCTTTATCCGCTATTAGTACCTTGTAAGCTATTTCCTATCTAATAAACTTGGGGGCTAAGACATTACAAACAATTTGTACTATTTGGTTTAATATATGTTTCAAATACTATTACCTCTTGTATTTCCCCATTAATTGACCTTTAGCTAAGGTATGTCCATCCATAGCCTTTAGTAATTCTGCTTTAGTAGTTCCAGGCTCAAGATTAATTTCTTCATCTAAAGCACAGAGTTTAAAATAATATCTGTGCGTACCACCTGGCGGACATGGTCCACCATAACCAATTTTTCCAAAATCATTTCTTCCTTGTTTCGCACCATTTGGGAGTGTCTGTTGAGGTGGTATATTCTCAGTTAGATCATTCATGTTTGCAGGCAAATTAAATATAACCCAATGTACCCATGTTCCTCTCGGTGCATCCGGGTCATCGCAAATAAGAGCAAGGCTCTTTGTCCCCCCGGGAACAGAATCCCATGATAGAGGAGGAGAGATATTCGGACCATCGCATGTATACTTCTTTGGTATCATGCCTCCTTCCTTGAAGGCTGTGCTATTAATTGTGATTTTTATCCTTTTTCCCTCTGTTATTTCAGGATTAGATTACGAAAAATTCCATATTTTGATAAGCCTATATCCGTTATTGCCCTTTTCTGTGCAAACATGCATGAATAGGGAGAACTAGTATCAAGTATAATTGGTTGTTTCTACTTCTTGGACTCTTCAGCGTAGTGAGTCATTCCCGATATATCGATAACCACTACAGGCTCGTTTCCAACAACCCAAGCATCGTGACCCGGAGGAAGCATTGATACATCACCCGGACCGAACTCCTCCTCGGTACCGTCGTCCATTCTGACCCTCAATTTTCCTGAAACGTGGTATTGAGTATGCGGAGCCTCGCAGCTTTTTGTTTTGGCTATAGGCTTAATCGATTCTGACCACTTCCAAGCCGGCTCAAGGGTAGCTCGACCAAATGTGATACCTCCAACTTTAACAAGTTCAAGTTTTCCTTTGGGAAAAGTACGTGTCTCATCTGGAGAGCTTAGACTTTTTTTCTGCATGCTAGCCATATTGCATTCCTCCTTACGTGATTTATTCTGTATAATCCCATTGTCTCACAAACAATAACCTCTTGTCAACATAATAATATACTTCGATAGCTATCTTATCCAATATATAGAAGACATAAAGATCGCTTTTTTTAAGCAGAAAAAGGAAGTATTGCAAAGATTAAGATTTTAAATCCATCGATTGAGATAGTTGATTATGCATCCAGTAATAACATCGATTTAATACAAATCAACACTCATGTCAACGCTCATGGAAGAAAGGGAATTAAGAGGTTTATTTTTGGAGTGTAGCGGAAAAAGTAATTCAAGGATCTGCATGTGATGCGTTAGCTTTATAACCATAAGTAAGATGAAGATGTGGATTATGACGGATAATAGAAAAATTAAACTTTACGCTTAGGGGTGATTATGTAGAGAAGATTCCGTATAATCAACTGTCTACTGAGACACTTATCATTTATTGAGAAATAACTTATGCAAAAGAGTTTAGACGTTCTTTATTTGACTCGCAAATTATTATCTTTCAATACAATCAACCCTCCGGGTCAAGAACATGAGTGTGCAAAGTACATTGGGAGGTTGCTCGAAGATGGTGGATTTAACACCAGTTACTATGAATTTGCAAAAGGACGGACGAGTCTTATTGCACGGATAGAGAACAATGGCAATAAAGCTCCAATTTGTTTTACAGGTCATATAGATACAGTGCCCTTGGTGCTGTTGACTGGAAGAAAGATCCCTTTAGTGGTGGACTTGATGGAAATAAGATTTATGGAAGAGGTTCTTCCGATATGAAGGGTGGCGTTGCGGCGATGGTTATTGCTGCTCTTACTATGTCTAAAATATCAAGAGGTAAAGCAGGAATAACGTTAATCATTGCTGCGGGTGAGGAAACCGGCTGTCAAGGTGCATATCATTTGGCTAAACTCGGCAATGTGTTGGGAAAGGCAGGTGCAATTGTGGTCGGTGAGCCCACTTCAAATTATCCATTAGTGGGGCATAAGGGAGCGCTTTGGCTAGAGGCGCACACAACTGGTGTTACGGCACATGCCTCAATGCCGGAGCAGGGAGTCAATGCAATTTACAAAGCCGCTCACGCCGTTGCTAAACTTCAGAAATATAATTTCAATGTTTTATCCCATCCATTTCTAGGTCCGCCAACTCTAAATGTTGGTACAATCTCAGGCGGTGTGAATATTAATTCCGTTCCTGATAAAGCCGTTATTGGTGTTGATATTCGTACTATACCAGGACAAGACAATAATAAAGTTTATGAAGAATTGCAGTTCTACCTGGGAAATGAGGTTGAATTAAAACGTATAGTAGATGTTGGTGGTGTTTCAACCGATCCGCAGAATGATTGGGTGCAACAAGTTTTTGAAGTTATGGAAAAACTTCTTCAGGAACGTCCTTTAGTAAGTCGGGCTACTTACTTCACTGATGCGTCTGTACTTAACCCGTGCTTTTGATAACCCCCCAGCCGTAATTTTAGGACCCGGAGAGCTTACAATGGCTCACAAGACAGATGAATTCTGTTACATCCCTAAAATAGAACTTGCTGTTGAAGCGTATATAGAGGTTGCCAAAAGATGGTGCAATCTCTGACAGAAATATGACAAGAGAAGGGCGCTAACGATTGCATAAGGTTCTTACTGTCTTAAAAGGACTTCATGAGAATGATCGGGTTGAAAACTATCTGTATAAACAAGTATGTAGTGGGGTCATGACCCTTGAAGAAGCGCAAACAGATATAGCTAATAACCGGTTAAGTCTTTAAGAAAAAATGCCTAAAAGATACCTTGGTTTATTATAATGTGTCAGGGCAAGCACGGCCTCTGGCCGTGCATATATAGCGAAGCTTATTTGACTGTCAGAGTGCCCTTCATGCCGGCAGCATAATGACCGGGAAAGGTGCAGATATAAGAGTAGTAGTCGCCGGTCTCCTGCGGCACCGTGAACGTCACCGACTTAGTTTCACCACCTGCAACCAGTTCCGTATGGACAATGACCTTGTCCATCATGTCTTTAGGAATATAGCCGTTGTCCTTGGCATTAATTGCGGCGTTTGCAAAGGCACCGGAGTCCGCATCCTTTTTTAACAGCACGAAATTATGTGACATTGCCTCGGGCGGCAAAGAAGTCTTGTTAGTAAGCTTCACCGTGAGTTTTTCGCCCGGCTTGGCAGAAATATGATCGACGCTAAACTTTAGAGTTTGCAGGCCCTCGATCTCAATGGCGCGCCTCTGGGCAGCGGTAGCGATTCCTAGCATTCCCAGAGAGATGAGCAGTAGGAATGCGGCTTGAAATATCTTACTGGTCTTTAACATTTGTGCTTCCTTTGAATTGATGATAATGGATAGGCAGCAAAATTAAATGTACTGACCCTACCTACATTTCGTTATAAAAAAATGATACCCAAAACTTGTACGCTTGTCATTTTTAGTCCTACTTACTAAATGGTAGACATCAATATAACCTCTTAAATTTCCTCAAAAAAATTACCTTGCAATCCTAACTCAGCTTGCCAGGCATTGGCAATTCTTGCTTTCTTTGTACGATAGCAAAGAACACTCCAAACAGCTTTGAGTTCTTTGTACCACAAGTTCAAGAATTTGGAAATCCATCTTTGGAAGAGGTACTCTTTGAGGCACCGTTCAGATTTGCAACCCTTCCAGGAACTGGTGTAACCCCGTCTTGGCACCTCCAATCCAGGGCTTACCATGGGCAAAGAGCAGGTGGTCAAAGTCTCGTTCAAGGTGCAATAGGAAAACTTTCCGCAAACCAAGCTTAACAGCTTCGGGATCATCCCCCATTAAATAGTCTGGGACAAAATCTAATTCATCGTCATCCCGTATGATAGCATCTCCAATGGAGAGAATTCCTTCGCTCAAAGGAATATAAAAGGTAGTTTCCTCTGGGCACAACACCCCGACCTCCAATGCAAGTATTCCGCCGGGGAGCTCGTCTCCATGATTGAACGCTTCCACTTTTTCGCCCCTTGTGAACTCGTGGAGTCCGTCCTTATGGCACCAGACTTTGGTGCCGTAGAAATCCACGAACTGTCCGCTGTGGCGATAATGATGCCGATTGGTTAAGTAAATGTGCTTGGGTGGCTTGTGTTTCTTGAACCAGCTGAGTCCCTCTGCAGGGACCCTGGGATCGATCAAAAATGCAGGCTTAGAAACGGCAATGTAGTAGGAATGGATATCTTGTTCGATTCCCTCGTGGAATGTAGTCCAATGAAAGATACCGGGAAGGATTTCCTGCATAATTCCTCTTTTATGACTTCCGTCCTAAAAACACCTATTTCTATAACCTCTAGTTAAATGTACTGGATTTATTATGCGTCGTCTATTGCAAGCCAGCATTAAGCGGAAGTTTTAACTACCTTAGGATTAAAGGCAATGTAACATCAAGGAATTATTTAAGAGAAATCTTCCTAAATTCCAGTCGTAGAGCACACCACATCTTGCCCCTCCATTGCAAGTTTTGCGTATCCTTTCCGTACTACGAGGGCATTAAACATCCTTCCGTTCTAGGTAAACATAAGCCGGAATCTTTCATGATCAAGACGCTTATGGAAATCATACTCTACTCCTGTATCCTTCCTTGATATTATATTCTTCGCAAATTTAGAGGTCTCTTTACCTGAAGATATACCATTTTGGGGCTGCTGTCCGGCGAAGTTTTTTATATAGAGACCTCAAGGAAAAACCCCACCGCAAATTAGGAACGGTTATAATTATAGGGAAGTCATATGCCATAAAGTATAAAAATGCATTCCTCCAAAAATCTTGAAGCAAGTAAAAAGAAATCTGCTAAAATTATCAAAGTACTCAAAAAACTTTTTTCACATGCGAAAATCGCCCTCAATTACTCGAATAGCTGGGAGCTGTTAGTGGCGGTGATGCTTTCTGCCCAGTGCACTGATAAAAAGGTTAACCAGGTGACTCGGAAACTCTTCAAAAAATATAGCACGCTCGACGAATATTTGAACGCAGACCCACAAGAATTCGAGCTGGACATCAAACCCACCGGTTTTTACCGTCAGAAAACTAAAAATATTCTTTCATGTGCACAAATTATCAAAGAAAAGTTTGGAGGTGAGGTGCCTCACACAATGGAAGAATTATTAACGTTTCTCGGTGTGGCTCGTAAGACCGCAAATATGGTTCTTGGGAATGCATACGGGATTGTCGAGGGAATTGCTGTGGATACACACGTTGGGCGCCTTGCTAGAGTCCTTGGTCTTACCGATGAAACAAATCCCGATAAAATCGAGAGAGATTTGATGCAAATCCTTCCCCAAAAAGAATGGTTTGATTTCACGTATCGGCTTATTGAGTGTGGTCGAACATACTGTCCCGCAAAGCCCCACAATCATGCCGCTTGTCCATTGAGCAAAATAAATGATCCATAACAGATCATGTGGTGAAGGTTTTAGTATTTTGTACTCTCTGAAAACATCTCTCCCCGCAAAGTGCACATATTGGATAATTCCAGAAGACGATTGCGAGTGAGGAATAATCCATATGGAATCCAAAAAGTCCAATCATAATCAAAACTCCGGTGCCTGAAAAAATTCCTTGTATCCTCACTCAGAATCTGAAGATACAACATTGTGTTTTTATTATCTGAATGTCCTAACCATTTCTGCAAAATTAGAAGCGGTACACGTTGCAGCACTGCATTTACCGCAAATGAGCGACAAAGAATATGAGGATGTGCTTTATTCTTTTCAATTCCAGCTTCGGGGGAGGCATTTCTTACAATCCTGTGTTCATGCTTAGGGGTAATAGAAAAATTCTGTTTTCCATTTTTACCCTACTTGACCAACGTAGGCTCCTATTTCCCCTAAGAGCTCTCCTTGAAGAGGTAAGGTTTTTATATGTGGATTTTTTCTCTTGAGACTCGGCATACGAAAAACCTTGGAGATGAAAAAGTTAAAAAGACATATGGCGTTTGTATTAGTCTGTAATATATCAAGTTATAGCTGTTGTTTTTGATCCTGAGCCTCTGAAAGGACTTATCAATGTGGGACATTGAAGAACTAAGAGTTGTCTATAAATAACCTATTTAATGGGTTTGATAAATATATAATTCTGAATAAATAAACTATAAGAAGGAGTTAAATCTCATCTTGAGTCTATATAGCTACTATTGGCAATTTCATATAAAAGCGTTATTTAGTTCTCACCTTATATGTTTTTCCCTACCCTAAAACACCGCCGGAAAAACCGACCAAAAGGAAGGTCACAGGTTCCCGCAAAAGGAAGACTTTAGTGATGTTATATTTAATCTGATATTATTATTTTCTCTTTTTTTAGATACTGTCTTTTGTGACAAAGCATATTATGAATAGCATTGGATGCTTTATATTTGTGATACTTTTTCTGATCCCCACTGTATCGAGAGCAATTCCTGAATACAATTTATCTGTTGAAGCAGATATCCAAAACTCGAAAATAATAGGAACTGCAGAGATAATTCCAGATGATAATCGGGAATTTATCTTTAACACGGAAAATTTGAACATTCTAGAGATTAAGCCGGAATCTAGCCCTTCTAATAAAACCGGTGAAATTATAATACATGGAAGGAAAAATGAGCCTATCAGAATAAAATATGAAGGAGTTTTTAAAAATTCTTCATCCTCAAATATTATAGACAAAGAAGGAGTATTTTTAACAGATAACTGGTATCCGTCTTTAGATGTTTTATGCATTTATAATCTTACCGCTAGGTTCCCTGAAGGATTTGAAGCGGTATCAGAAGCTGAGGATATTAGAAAAAACTATGAAAATGAGCATGTAACTTTCAACTTTAATTTTCCTTATCCTCTGGAACACATGCATCTTATAGCTTCAGATCAATTTATAGCAACTAAGGAAAAATATAAAGGGGTATACATCTACAGCTACTTTTTTAAAGAAGATAATTACCTTTCAAAAAATTACATACGATATACCAAAAAATATATAGATCTGTATGAGGGTTTAATAGGCAAATTCCCCTACAAAAGGTTTGCTATTGTCGAAAATCTTCTGCCAACAGGTTATTCAATGCCCACTTTCACACTTCTTGGACAAAGCGTTGTGAGGCTTCCTTTCATTGTTGAGACTTCTCTAGGACACGAAATACTTCATCAGTGGTTTGGAAATTATGTTTATATTAACTTTGAAAGGGGAAATTGGGCTGAAGGACTGACAACATACCTTGCAGACCATTTTTATGAGGAACTTAAAGGAAGAGGGTGGGAGTACAGAAAAAACATCCTTATAGACTATTATTCTTATGTTAAGCCAGAAAAAGATTTTTCTTTAATGAAGTTTCAAGAAAGGTTTGACAATTTATCATCAGCGATAGGTTATGGTAAGTCCACGTTCCTATTTCACCTTCTGAATAATAAGGTGGGACAAAAGAATTTTTATATATCCTTGAAGGATTTTATAAATGAAAATAGATTCAAAAGAGCAAGTTGGGATGATGTAGAAAAAGCTTTTGAAAAAAACTATAAGGGAGATTTAAGCTGGTTTTTTGAGCAGTGGTCAAACAGAAAAGGGTTACCCGAGCTAGAGGTGAAAAATACTAACCTTAAAGTTCATAATGGGAAATTTCATCTGACATTTGATATTCTCCAAAAGGCGGATATCTACCGACTATCTATACGAGTTTCAATTTATTACTCCAATAACCATAAGACACAACAACTCCTTAAAGTCTCAAAAGAAAAAGAGGGGTTTACATTTTATCTAGAAGATGAGCCTTTGAAGATTATAGTAGATGAGAATTACGATATACCAAGAAAATTATCAAAATCAGAACTTCCACCGGTGATATCAAGACTACTGGGAGAAGAGACGATTGTACTTGTTTTACCAGAGAATAAACAAGACAAATATGAAAGCCTTGTGAGTTCATTTAAAGAAAAGAAAGTAACGGTTAAAAAACCTGAAGAGCTAAGATATGAAGATATAAAATCTAATTCTCTAATTGTTTTTGATAAAGAAAATCCCCTAATAAGCAGACTTTATGGGGAGTTGCCGATACATAATGGAGGCTTTAGTGTCGCTGTAAAAGAAAACCCTTGGAACAACGAAAAAGTTGTAATCGTATTACATGGAGAATCGAAAGATGAAGTGGAGTTAACTTACGGAAAGATGTTTCATTATGGTAAATACTCAACCCTTGCTTTTCAAAATGGAAATAATATTTATAAATATATAGCGGAATCTGAAAAAGGAATAGTTGTGGAGATAAGAGAACCAACAAAAGCCATTTATATACCTTCTATAACTAATTTAGAAAAAATAATCGAAGATATTAAAAATAAAAAAGTTATTTATATTGGAGAGCATCATGACCAATTTGCCCATCATATAAATCAACTCAACATAATTAAAGAGTTATCCAAATTAAACAAAAAACTGGCTATAGGAATGGAGATGTTTCAAAGCCCCTTCCAAAAAGAAATAGATGATTATATAAACGGAAAAATTGATGAAAGGCAGTTTTTACAAAAAACGGAGTATTTTAAGCGATGGGGCCTTGATTATAACCTATATAAACCTATAATCGAATTTGCAAAAGAAAATAAAATTCCTATAGTTGCTTTAAATATAGATAGAGAATTTGTATCGAAAGTATCAAAAAGTGGGATAGACTCTTTAATAGAAAAGGAAAAGAAGCTGCTGCCATCTGAAATGGATTTTTCTGATAGAGATTATAAAGAAAGACTTAGGGAAGTTTTCAACGGACATCCTGACTCAAGACGAGTTAATTTTGACTTTTTCTTTCAGTCCCAAATAATTTGGGATGAAGCAATGGCTGAATCCATAAATAGATTTCTTAGTGATAATAGGAATTATCAAATTGTGGTTTTGGCAGGTAGTGGACACCTTATGTATGGCTCAGGTATTCCCAAAAGAGCTTTTAGGAGGAACGGATACGAATACTCAATAATACTAAATGACGAAGATATAGACAAAAACATAGGGGATTATGTCCTTTACCCTGAGAAGTTGGAGGGAACAATGTCACCTAAATTGGGTGTTATCTTGTCGGATGAAGGAGGAAAGATAATAATATCGAAATTTACAGAAGAGAGTTTAGGGAAGAACGCAGGGTTGGAGAAAGGCGACGTAATACTATCCTTCGATGGTTATCCTATCAAATCTATAGAAGACTTAAAAATCGCTCTTTTTTACCAAGAAAAAGGAAGCATTGCAGAAATTAAAATTTTAAGAGATAGTAGTAAGGAACAAACGGTAGAAATAAGATTTTAATTTTTTTGTTTTGTGAATAATATTTCTTTGGTGCAAGCATATTATTAAGAACTTAAAGAAAACCAAATCTTTTGACAGAAAATAAAAAGATAATATGGGCTACTGATGGTTCAAAGGAATCTGAGGAAGCTCTAAACTATGCAAGATTTTTTGCCCAAATATTTAACTCTGAAATAATAGGTGTTCATGTAATTTCAATGCATCAAAGATTATTATTTGATTACTCTAGAGACCCTGAAAGTGAACGCTATAGCTGGGTTCAAAAAGCCGAGGAGAATTATAGTGTAAAATTAGGCTCAATAGCCGATAAGCTGACTGCTCAAAAGATAAATTTTCGAGGAAGGGTTTTAATAGGAGAACCGAGCAAGAAGATTATTGAATTAGCCCGTAGTGAAAAAGTAAATCTCATAGTAATGGGGAAACGAGGACATGGTCTTTTAGGGAGGGTACTTATAGGGAGCACTACTCTTAGGGTATTAAGAGAATCCCAAATACCTGTTCTTGCTGTAAGGAAGATGGATAAAAAAGACAGTATTGATATACGCAATATCCTTGTTCCGTTAGACATATCTGAAGAATCGGATTCTGCTCTGAACTATGCAATAGACTTGGCAGAGAGGATAAATGCTAATGTTTTAGTTACTTATGTTATCACCTTTTTTCCCTATGGCGTTGAAATTCCTTTTATCATATTAGAAGATTTAATCACAAATTCTTCTGATGAGCTTGCGAGGAGGGTTGAGTCGATAAAGATGAATCGCGGAACTAAGCTGGAAATTAAAACACAAGTGATTCAAAGGATGAATACATCGGTTTTGATAGCTGATCTTGCATCTGAAAAGGACACCGACCTAATAGTAATCAACTCTCATGGGAGAAAAAGAGTTAAAAGGTTTATTTTGGGAAGTGTAGCAGAACAAGTAATTCAGGAATCTAACTGTGCTGTGCTTGCTCTAAAACCATGATTAAAGGGAATCTATTAATATGTTGGATTCACATAGATTGTTTCAATTTTCTTGGCACCAAATCTAACTTATAATTAGCTTCCTGAATAGGTTCCTTAGACTCGTCATAAATTGCCGCTAAGTCTTTCCAAAGCGGCGTTTGGCGAATTAATCCTACATAGTTCTACGTAGGTGTTTTCCCGATTAGAGCCCTATGAGGAAGCCCCAGATATAGTAATGCTGCCATTCCTACAAGAGGTCAACCAACTTAGCACCCTTTATGTCTACCGTGGAATAGAACTCCTCAAAACCCATCTTCTTAGAACGTTCAACCTTCCCATTAAGGTGAGGTGATCTAGGTTTTATTGTCCTGAATTTTATGCCATAGGTCATCAACTGTTGCTGAACTTTAAGAGCGAAAAATTCCCGGCCACGATCTGTCTGTATTCCTTGCATTAGGAAAGGTATTTCTTCGATTAACCTCTCCGGAAAAAGTAGGGTGTTTGATGCTGTCCTTTTATTATATAAACCAAAAACCCTATAATTCGTGCAATCATCTACTGCTGTATATCGAAACAAGCCGGGTGCTATCTTAACTTGTCCCGTGTCTTGACAAAAGGTTATTGCTCATGAGATAATAAATGGAGGTAAAATTTGTGCATAAAATGGGATTAAATTAGAGGTCTTCTGATTGCCCAAAAAACTAATTAAATTGAATCTCAAAAAGAATTAATATAAGCCGTGCAAAAGATAGAGAAATTAGATAAGGTTACGGTAAAGTTTGCCGGTGATTCCGGGGATGGAGTACAGATTATGGGTGATCAGTTTGGAAATGTTACCGCCGTTGTGGGTAATGATTTTGCTACCTTACCCGACTATCCAGCAGAAATCAGGGCACCACAAGGAACTACATATGGTGTTTCGTCCTATCAAATTCAATTTGCCGCTTACGATGTATATACTCCGGGTGATAATCCGGATGTCCTTGTTGCCTTTAATCCCGCAGCATTAAAAGTGAACTTATCCTCACTAAAACCCGGAGGAATAATAGTAGTAAATGAAGATGAATTCACCGAGCAAAATCTAAGAAAAGCGGGATTCCCCTCAAACCCGCTTGAGGATGATTCATTAACCTCATACCGGGTTAATAAAATTCCTATCACAAAACTCACACTCGAAGCGCTCAAAGACACGGCAATAGGACACAGAGAGAAACTGAGATGCAAGAATTTTCTTGCATTAGGCATTATATCCTGGTTGTTCTTAAGGCCTCTTGATCCGGTCATAAGCTTTCTCAACAAGCGGTTTTCCTCCAAGCCTGAGGTTCTTGAGGCAAACCTGAGGGTGCTTAAAGCCGGGTATAACATATGCGATACAATGGAAATATTCCCTGTACATTACCAAATTCCTCCCGCAAGACTAGAACCCGGAAGGTATAGAAATATAAATGGGGCGCTAGCGACTGCTTACGGACTCATAGTCGCTTCACATAAATCGGGCGTACCTCTCATATATTCGGGGTACCCGATAACCCCTGCAAGCGAGGTCCTGCAAATCCTTTCAGCGTTAAAACATCATGGAGTGATAGCTATACAAACGGAAGATGAGATAGCTGCTATTACCATGGCAATTGGGGCGTCTTATGCAGGCTCCATTGGTGTTACCGGAACAAGTGGTCCAGGACTTGCCCTCAAAATCGAGTCTCTAAATCTTGCAGTCATGACTGAACTTCCGCTTTTAGTGTTTGATTACCAGAGGTCGGGAATATCAACAGGAATGCCCACAAAGACTGAACAGGGGGACCTGCTATTTGCACTTTTTGGAAGGCCGTCTGATTCCCATATCGTAATACTCGCTCCATCCTCACCCTCAGACTGCTTCTGGATTTCAATTGAAGCGGTAAGACTTGCTACAAAGTACATGATTCCTGTCCTAATTCTCTCCGAGCAATTTCTAGTTCATTCATCTGAGCCTTGGAAACTTCCCGAGCTAGGTGAGATACCGCCGATAGAAATAAACTTTAGGACCGACCCCAGCAGATTCTATCCATATATGCGAGATGACAAAACGCTTGCAAGGTCTTGGGTAAAACTCGGAACCCCAGGGCTTGAGCATAGAATAGGGGGGCTCGAAAAGAGCAATATTTTCGGAAATGTGTCATATGACCCAGAAAACCACGACCTTATGACCAAGATAAGGTCTGAAAAAGTTCAAAGAGTAGCCCAGGACATACCCGATGTGAAAATCATGGGTCCTGCTGATGCAGATATGCTAGTTGTTGGATGGGGAAGCACGTATGGACATATGAAGGCGGCAGTGGAAATGGCAAATAGTGATGGAATGAAGGTAGCATTGGTGCATCTTAGATACCTCAATCCTCTTCCAAAGAATTTAGGTGATGTGCTAAGGAAATTCAAGAAAGTTCTAGTTCCCGAATTAAATCTTGGGCAACTCCAATACGTTTTGCGTGCTAAATACCTAGTAGATGCTATTGGATATAACAGGGTTACGGGCAAACCATTTAGCGTTTCTGAACTTTTAGATTTTATCAAAGAGGAGTATAAAGGCTTGAAAATGCACTGAAGCGAAGCCAAAAAGGTGGATTAAAGAAAATGAGTACTCCGGTAGATGAAGTAGAGCTGATAAAATACAAACCCACGGATTTTAAGTCCGACCAGGATGTAAGATGGTGTCCAGGATGCGAGGACTACGCCATACTTAAAGCCTTTCAAACGGCTCTTGCTGAGATTGGTATTCCAAGAGAAAAACACGCAGTAATATCGGGTATAGGTTGCGCTGCGCGTCTTCCTTATTATATGACCACGTACGGATTTCACACCATACATGGAAGACCGATTCCAGTGGCAACAGGAGTGAAGGTAGCAAATCCCGATCTGTCAGTTTGGGTCATGACCGGAGATGGGGATGCGATATCTATAGGCGGCAACCACCTGATACATGTTATGAGAAGAAATGTTGATATAAACATCTTGTTATTTGATAACCGGGTGTATGGTCTCACAAAGGGACAGTATTCACCCACAAGTAATAAGGGCACCATAAATAAATCCGCTCCAATGGGAACGGTTGAGGAACCAGCGGAACCATTAGCACTTGCTCTTGCATCCGGGGCCACTTTTGTAGCAAGAACCTCTGCTGCTTATGTAAAACATCTCGTCGAGCTTATTATAGAAGCGCATAAACACAAAGGGACCTCTTTTATACACATATATCAGAATTGCTATGTTTATAACGATGGGGTATTTGATGAGTTTACGGAAAAAGATGTGAGGGATGATAGAAACTTAATTCTTGAGCATGGTAAGCCTCTTGTGTTTGGCAAAAACAGTGACAAAGGTTTAAGGTTTAGTGATGGCAAAATTGAGATAGTAGAATTAGAACCCGGGAATCCGCCTGATGATATTACGGTTTATGATGAGACAAACCTTTCACTTGGGTTTGCCCTTTCGAAACTCTACTGGCCTGAATACCCTGTACCCATGGGGATATTTAGAAGGGTTTCTCAGCCGAGCTTTGAAGATTTGATTTATGAACAGGTTAAGAAGGCAAAAGAGAAGTTTTCACCGGATATTAACAGGCTACTGTATTCTGGTGACGTATGGGAAGTTAAGTAGTTAATAGGCTTTTCGACATCTATAACCTGATAATACCGTTTTATGTATTCTTATTACGGATATAGGTACTTTATTTTCTAACACCATTTTCAAAATTTCATCTTGATCAGAAGAAATTTCCAGAGCTACAATTATACACTTGCTATGCAATAAATATTCAGTAACTATCTGCGAGACAAATTGGGATTTTATAAGTATGACTGAATTATTAATAAGTTAATTACAAATTTAAAAAGACATTATTGGCAAGAAAAGATTTTTTCGGAAGCCTCATCTTTTCTGTTATCGCTAACATTTTCTGTTGACTCATTTCTTTGACTTGACGTATAATCATTTTAGGAGGGATAATAAAATAGGGCATAGTGAGTCAGGATAGACAATCTTATCTAAAACTAAAAAGAGCTTTTTAACAACTGCTCTCTTCGATTTTGACAGTCTCCCCATCACTAATATAAATCAACCATAGAGGGATCATGAAAAATGGAGCTTCTTATTAAAACTCATTTTTTATTTTGCAATGACGGGTTTTCATTGTATCAAAAAAGTAAATAGAGCCTACGTTGAATGGAAGAGGTGAAGAAGAAAGCCAGAAAAAGGGATAGTTAAGAATATATATTTCTGGTAGACTTTTATTAGGATTATGAAAACTATAAAGACAGATTGTTTGATTATAGGATGTGGTGTCGCTGGTTCAGTTTGTGCACTCGAGCTTGCGAACGCAGGGTTTGACGTAGTTCTTATAACTAGTGCAGAAGACCCCCGCGAAACCGCTACACGGTATGCTCAAGGAGGTATTGCTTATCCACCTAGAGAAACCGAGGCCCGTGAGCAGTTTGTTACAGATATATTGGAGGTCGGAGCTGGCTGGTGTTATGAACCTGCCGTGCATTTTTTTGCTGAAACGGGTGCGGAACTCATCGAGAAATTTTTAATCGAATACTTGCAAATACCCTTCGACCGAGAGGCTGGTGGAAAACTAGATTTCTCAATAGAAGCAGGACACCCCGAAGTAGGACACCCTGAACTGGAACACCCATCGGATCACATTCTCCATGTAGAAGACCAAACGGGTTTATCTATCCAGGAGAAATTAGTAGAAACCCTTTTAAAGAATCCAAATATAAACCTTCTGACCTCAATGACGGCAATAGAGCTTTTAAATCTTTGCTACCATACAAGGGATTTTAATAACTTATATAAGAACCCCCAATGTGTAGGTGCCTATGTCTACGACCACAAATCCCAGGAAGCATTTGCTATAGTAGCTCCTTATACAGTTCTTGCAACCGGGGGATTAGGACAGCTATATCAGCACACCACCAACCCGGAAAGGAGTAGAGGAGACGGTATTGCGATGGCGTTTCGAATAGGCGCAAAAATAATAAACCTAGAATATATTCAGTTTCACCCGACTACTTTCTATCATAAGGCTGCAAAGCGTTTTCTTATTACTCGAGAATTAAGAAGGGGTGGCGCAAAGCTTATAAACAGCAAAGGAGAGGAATTTATGTCTCGATACGATAATAGAAAGGAACTCGCTCCTCATGATGTGGTTTCCCGTGCTATACACCAAGAGATGCTCACTCTTGGAGACCCCTATGTACTTCTAGACGTTTCTCATAAGCCCAGTCAATGGATTCGGACAAGGTTTCCTTATACCCATGCACAATGTTTAAATTATGGAATTGATATTACAAAAGAGCCTATCCCTGTAGTTCCCGCTGCACATTATAGCTGCGGTGGTGTATGGGTGGATTTAAAAGGAGAAACCAGTATTCCGGGTCTTCTTTCTGTAGGGGAAGTCGCTTGTACAGGAGTTCACGGTGCCAATCGCGCTGCTGCTACTTCTTTACTAGAAGGTCTTGTGTGGGGAGATAGCGCTGCAAAAGCAATCGGAGCCTATCTAAAGAAGGAAAAACTCTCTATGCCAGTTATAAAAGAGTGGGAGCATGAATATGAAAAGGTTGATCCTGCCCTTATCTATCAAGATTGGATTGTAATAAAGCAAACTATGTGGAATTATGTTGGACTTGTCCGAAGCACGCATCGCTTAGAACGGGCGGAGGAAGTGCTATCGGAATTAGGTGCTGAGATTGAGAGCTTTTACAAACATTCGATAATCTCAGATGAGCTTATCGGACTCAGAAATGCCATACAGACGGCGAATCTCGTTGTCCGCGCAGCGAAAGAAAATCGCCAAAGCAGGGGCTGTCATTTTATAATTGAGAGTAATTTATGAAAAGAGTTCGTCATGCAGGCTTATAGAGTGTAGGGCTCATGCATAAAATGGGATGAACTTATTAGTTAATTAGCGGATGAGTTTGTCAAAATGGCTCATGAAGTAGCAAGGCTTATCGAATTAATTATCCTTATCCATATATTTATCAATATATAAACTCCATTATGTCGTATATAGTTATCTTAGGTGGGTTTTCCGGGTCGGTAAAATCGAGTCCTCGTCTGATTGAGTCTATTTGTTCTACAATCCTATCTTGAGAAAGGGCTTTTATTTCGAGTTTAGATGCATCGATAGAATACTCTAGCTCAGGATGACCTACAAACTCAGAAAGATAGATAAAATCTCCCTTCCCAAGTCTCATAGAATTAATAACCTTTACCGTTTCTTTAACGTGTTCTTCAAAATAATCTTCTCCACCAATTCCTATCATTACGATAACCCCTACATTTATCCCGGCTTCCTTTATAGTTCTAACCACTTCAAGAGCTTCTTCGGCGTTGTTAGGTTTTTGAAGGAAATTTAGAAGCTTATTTGAGCCACTTTCAAGTCCTACGTAAACGCGTTTTAAGTTCCTTCTTTTTAACTCCCTATAGTATTCAGTTGACCTTCGGCCTCCAATGAATCCATCCAGAAAGGAGTATATACCACTAAAATGCAAGGGGTGTTCCGATTTCCACTTAGAAAGATCAGGACCTTCTAAGTCTTCAGAGATTATAGGAAATTCTTGATTCACAATATCTAAAACCTTTAAAAACCTTTCCTCTGGTATAGCGAGAGCGTTAGCATCGGCAAGAAAGATTGACTTTCTAAGCCATATTCCTTCTCCTAGAAATTCTCTAACCTCTTTTATGTGCTTTATTATTTCTTCATCGTTCTTTACCTTAAATTTTCTATCTCTATAGAAATCACAAAACGTGCACCTGTTCCACCAACAACCTTCGGTTACTTGAAGCACAAGGGTAAGATATTGATCTGGGGGTAAAATACTTACAGGTTTATATATGGAAAGAAACTTTCTTTTCTCTTTTTCTAACTTATCATAATTTAGGGTAAGAACTTTACTTAGGGCTTTTTCCACTTCTTCTATATAATTTGACGATACGTTGTGAGGGAAATTAATATTACCTTCACCCTTTTTAATAGCCTCATAAATGAGCCTTATTCCGGAGTACACGTTGTCTAAAAATATTCTCTTTTCTTTTTCATCCAATTCCTTTCTTATCCTGTACCTTTGCCCATTCTCGCTTCCCCTATACTTCTCAATAACTCTATTATCGAAGCTTCTTCTAAAGGTGTACCCATCTAAGTAAGCCCAGATTAGTCTTCCTTCTTTGTCGAATGTAAGAACAGTAAATGTATTTAGAGTTATTGATATAGCGTGTGTTCTAACATTTATAAATATTTTGTCTCTTTTTATACTTAGCTGAAATCTCATAATCTATTAAGTCCACTTTAAAGTAATACTGATTTCTGAGCTAGAAAACGAATCTAAAGAAACCGAGGCGGCCTAAGAGCTATAGGCTACCTATCTTGCTCTTGACCAATCTAGAAAGTAGTGTTATTTAAACACTTATATATAAATTTAGAACTCCACATAAATACGCTTTTCTGAAACCTCGTCCCATGTAGGCGAACTATGGGAAAAAAATCGAGGATTTAGCTTAAAAGTGTCGGGTGTCAGAAAATATGACAGAGATTTTATAGTCGCACCTCTTATTTTACAAGGGAATTCAGTAATTATCGTCTGGCATGAATTTTGCTCGATAATAAAGAGGAATTTGCCTGTCCTTGCAATGGAGCGATTTTTATTTGTCTTTTCGAATGTGTATGTTAACTTTAGGCAGAGTCGAATAATTATGAATTTCTTCACAAGCCAGGGAGGTTATAAGTGGTTTCATATATAAATCTACTCCTTTTTTTCTGTATCGTACTTTTATTTGCTGTCGGAACCCTTATCTTAGCTAAATTAATTAGATACCAAGATCCGAACTTCGACCCTATTAAGATCCAGCCCTATGAATGTGGAGAAGATCCAGTTGGCGATGCCTGGATTCGCTTTTCCATTTCTTTCTACCTGATTGCTCTCATTTTTGTCCTGTTTGATGTGGAGGTGGCTTTTCTCTTTCCCTGGATTCTTTCTCTCTCAAAACTCGGTCTTTTGGCTTTTATAGAGATGCTTATTTTCCTCTCCATACTTTTTCTAGGATGGCTCTACGCTTTTAAAAAAGGAGATTTGAGATGGGAACGTCAGTAGATGAAAAGAAGCCTCGACTAGGACTTGAAACCCTTGGGGAATTAATTCGTTTACCAGGTTTAAACGTTTTTCTTACCTCCACAAAAGAACTCTTTTCATGGGCGGAAAAATCGAGTCTCTGGCCCCTTAGTTTCGGTCTTGCATGCTGTGCTATTGAGATGATGGCAACCTTCGCCTCCCGATTTGACCTCGACCGCTTTGGGGTAATCGCAAGGGCTTCTCCGAGACAGTCAGATTTAATGATAATCGCAGGGACTGTTACTATTAAGATGGCTGAGCGTATTAAAAAACTGTATAATCAAATGCCTTTTCCCAAATGGGTGATTGCTGCAGGAAGCTGTGCCATCTCAGGCGATCATTATCGCCATATCTATAGCGTTGTTCCCGGTGTTGATTGGGTTATCCCTGTGGACGTCTACGTTTCAGGCTGCCCTCCTACCCCAGAGGCTTTTATGGAAGGCATAATCCGGCTTCAAAGAATTATCACTGAAGGAAAGACAAAACCACATCTAAATACAGCTTATAACAAAATCGAACAAGAAACCCTTAAAGCAAAACCTCAAAAAACGCTAGATATACCTAAGACAGGAACTTATATTTTGCCCGGCGAGGTTCCAGCTTTTGCCCGTGATCTAAGGGAAAGAGGTTTTGATTTCTTAACCTATATCACTGCCGTAGATTATGTGGATACGCTTGATGTAGCATATAACGTCCGCTCACTTGAGAATAATGAAGAACAAACCTGGAAGGTTAGTCTGGAACCATCTAATCCCATTGTTCCATCTATCACATCTATGTACAAAGGGGCAGAATGGCATGAGCGTGAAGCCTATGACCTTTTTGGAATCGATTTTACGGGTCATCCAGACCTGCGTCGTATTCTTCTTCCGGATGATTGGCAGGGCTATCCGTTAAAGAAGAGCTATCTTATGGATACCCCAAAGCCTCCTTATCGTCCATCTCGCAAGGAGTATGAAGCATGGAAGAAAGAGTAATAGAGCGTGAATTTGGAGAGTTTGCTTTAAATATGGGTCCGCAGCACCCTTCAACACACGGCGTTTTTAGGCTGGAACTTCATCTTAGAGGAGAAACAGTGGTAAAGGTCATTCCTCATATTGGATATCTGCATCGGGGAGTAGAAAAGCTTTCGGAGACTTTAGACTACGATATCTTACCTCCTGTTTATGAACGTGATGATTATCTTTCTCCTACTGCAAATTCACTTGCCTTTGTTCTCGCTGTAGAAAAACTCGCCGGTATAGAGGTGCCAAAGCGTGCAAGCTACCTTAGAGTCTTAGTAGCAGAACTTCAAAGGGTTACATCTCATCTGGTTTGGCTTGGCACCTTTGGACTTGATCTAGGAGGGGCTTTGGGAGGGGGTTCTACTCTTTTTCTCTACTGCTTTCGTGAAAGGGAAAAGATTCTGGACTTATTAGAGGCTCTTACTGGGACTCGCTTTCATACAAATATGAACCAAATTGGTGGTGTAAGATATGATGTCTATGCTAGTTTTGATGGTGATCTCTCTCAAACCATAGGTTACCTAAAAAAAAGAATAAGTGAGTATAAAGATATGCTTGAGAATAATCCCGTTTTTTTAAAGCGCACCAAGGGTGTTGGAGTAGTGCGACCGGAGCTCGCAAAAGAAGTAGGAGCATCGGGTCCTGTCCTCCGGGGCTCAGGAGTGGCTTATGATATCCGCAAAAATAAACCCTATTCGGATTATACTGAGTTTGAGTTTCGAATCCCGGTTGGTAGAAATGGAGATGCTTATGATCGCTACCGGGTCCGATTAGAGGAGATGTTTGAATCCCTTTCCATCATCCATCAGGTAATGGAGGGACTTCCTGAGGGACCCATCCATTCTCGAAAACCGGTAAAAATCGCGTTATTGCTAAAACCGCCAAAGGGAGAGGCTTATGCTGCCGTGGAATCACCACGGGGCGAGCTAGGTGTATTCATCGTCTCGGACGGAAGTTCAAAACCTTATAGGGTGAAGGTACGCTCTCCCTCGTTTTCAAACATCGCTCTTATACCATATATCTTGCCGGGACACTTAATAGCTGATGCAGTTGCAATACTGGGTTCGTTAGATCCGGTGTTTGGAGATGTAGATAGATGACATCCACTGAAAACATTGCACAAGGAATCATTTTACTAGGAGCCATCCTATTAATTGTTACATATCTTACTTGGCTTGAGAGAAAGTTTGCCGCACGGCTTCAGTCCCGTATAGGTCCCTACTGGGTTGGGCGTCCTCATGGCTGGCTTCAGCCGATTGCAGACGCTCTAAAGTTACTTATCAAAGAGGATATCACTCCATCTAAATCAGATAGATTTCTCTTTAATCTAGCACCCGTGTGGGTTGTGGTAACAAGCCTTTTGGGTTTTGCTTTTCTTCCTCTGACCGCCAGTTGGGTTCTGGTAAATATAGACCTGGGACTTCTTTATTTTAGTGCAATTGGGTCTTTGATTGTAATTGGTATATTCATAGCAGGGTGGGCTTCTAACAACAAATACGCACTAATATCGGCTCTAAGGGCGGCAGCGCAAGTAGTCGCTTATGAGGTTCCACTGCTGCTCTCTCTTCTTGTTCCAGCAGTCTTTGCCGGTTCATTGGATTTTCAGGATATTATTCGTGCTCAAGATGGTCACTGGTTTATCCTTTTTCCAGTAGTTGGGCAAATCTCCTTTCTTACTTTCCTCCTTGCTGCTCTTGCAGAGGGCAATCGTATTCCATTTGATCTTTCCGAAGCCGAATCAGAACTAGTTGCAGGGTTTAATGTTGAGTATTCAGGAATGAAATTTGCCTACTTTTATCTGGCGGAATACGTTCATCTCTTAGCAGCCTCTCTTCTTGTAAGTATCCTCTTTTTAGGTGGTCCGCTCGGACCCTTTTTCTCTGGTGGTGTTTGGGTGGCAATCAAAACTTTATTGGTGTTTCTTGGCGTTCTTTGGATCAGGTGGAGCTTTTTAAGAGTTAGAATTGACCAATTGATGATGCTTAACTGGAAGGTTCTAACACCCCTTACTCTGGTTAACCTGCTTCTTGCCGGGTTATGGGTAAGTTTGAATGGATAAGTAATGGAGTCTCAAATGGCACAAAAGGTCAGTAACGCCAGGTTAGTTAAAGTCACGCTCCTAGCGCTCTGGTTTACACTAAAGAATCTGTTTCGTAAGCCGGTAACCGTTCAATATCCGATCGTCAAACGACCCATACCCGAGAGATGGCGGGGCGGTACATTTGCACTAACCACCGACAAAGAGACAGAAGAAGAAAACTGCATTGGATGCAAGTTGTGTGAGAAAATCTGTCCATCAGGGGTTATCGCAGTAGAGATGGAAAAACACGGCGGAAGAGGGTGGGCAAAAAGTTTCATCCTGGACCTTCAAGGGTGCCTTCAGTGTGAGCTATGTGTTCAGGTTTGTCCAACCGATGCTATCGTTATGCTTTATGGAATGGAGGCCCCTGTTACTCGAAGGGAAGATTTAATCTTAGATAAAGAAAAGCTCATGGCGAATGAAGGGCTCTATCAAGCTGCATGGGCAACCGGACTCAAATTACAGAATCTCCATGAGCCTAAAAAGTAGTCTGTGGTTAGTCTTTGATTCTTATGACTGTCTAAAGACTAAAGACAAATGACGAGGTAGGTTTTCAAGTGAACGGAGAAACCATCGCTTTCTGGGTCTTGAGTCTCGGTTTAGTAGTCTCTTCGATCGCTGTTGTTTTTTCAAAGCGCCTGCTTCGTAGTGCTATTTTTCTGGCTCTTTCTCTTCTTCTTACCGCGTTTTTTTACATCTCTTTTGGTGCAGAGCTTCTTGCAGGCATACAGATTCTTCTTTACACAGGAGGGGTAATTACACTAATAGTCTTTGTAATTTTGCTGACAGAAGGAATAGAGATGAAAAAGCTCGAGGAGACCCATCGTGGTATAGTACCTGCACTCTTAGCCTCCTCTCTGTTCTTTTTCATGTTAGTTTATTATACTTGGACTTCTCCCAAAGTGCGGTCTTTAGCTGCTTCTACGCCTTCTTCCAAATTTAATGTTTCTAAATTCCTCTCAGAGAGTCTTTTTCAAGAATGGGTTCTACCGTTTGAAGTGCTTTCACTTCTTCTTTTGGCTGCAATAGTTGGAGCACTTGTTCTTGCTCGTCGTGAGAGAAAGGAGGGGGAAACATGAATTTTTATTCCATACTTTGGGTAGCTTTTTTGGTTTTTTCTATAGGCCTTTTTGGGGTTCTAAGCCGTCGTCATCTCGTAGGGGTAATTATGGGAATTGAACTCATGTTTAACGCAGCCAACCTAGTCCTAGTTGCGATTGGTTGGGCTTATGGAGTTCTTACCGGACAGATAATCGCCCTTTTTGCAATTGCTATTACAGTTGCAGAAGTAGCCGTAGGGCTTGCTCTATTTCTCCTTATAGAGCGAGTTAGAAAAACTGTTCAGGCCGACGAAGTTAGTTTGATGAAAGGTTAGGAAAAATCTACGGAAGGCAAAGTTATCGCTGCCTTCCAAATATAAAGATAAATTTAATGAACTCGATTCTCCTTTTTTTAGTCCTCATTCCGCCTTTTGTCTCCTTTGCTCTAAACGGATTAATTCCGAGTTTAAGAAAAAGTAAAAAAGGAGCAGCGGGTCTTAGCATATTCTCAATCTTCGTTTCAACCCTTGCCTCAGTTCTCCTTCTTGTAGAAAAACCCGAGGTTGAATTTCTCTTTGAATGGATTCCTTCAAAAACGCTTTCCCCGATTCATTTCGGTTTCTTTCTTGATCCATTTGCGGTAGTGATGCTTTTTGTAGTAGCTGTTGTAGCTTTAATGGTACAAGTCTACTCCTTGGGCTATATGAGTGAAGAAACTCCCTCAAGCTTTGGGCGTTATTATACATTCCATTCTCTTTTTGCTTTCTCTATGCTTGGATTTGTTGCTTCTTCGAGTCTTCTTCAGATCTATATCTTCTGGGAATTGGTTGGCCTTTGTTCATATTTACTTATCGGCTTCTGGTATCACAGACCAGAAGCTGCACGCGCAGCTATTAAAGCCTTTTGGGTAACAAGGTTTGGGGATGTGGGATTTGCAATAGGAATGGTACTTCTCTGGGGTGCCACGGGGACTTTTCTTCTTTCTGAACTCTTTGTAAAAGCCCCAGAACTCTCAAATGCATATCTATCTCTGTGCCTGCTTCTTATCTTCTTTGGAGCCATGGGAAAAAGTGCTCAGTTTCCGCTTCACGTATGGCTTCCAGATGCAATGGAAGGACCGACACCTGTCTCGGCCCTTATTCACGCAGCAACAATGGTAGTAGCCGGCGTGTATCTGGTGGTTCGCCTTTTTCCACTGTTTCAATTCACTCCTGAAATCCTTTCCTTTGTAATGTGGATAGGCTCTATTACAGCTCTGATTGGAGCAAGTTTGGCTCTTATTCAAGAAGATATAAAGCGTATTTTAGCCTACTCGACTGTTTCACAAATCGGATACATGATGGCCGCAGCAGGCGCGGGTGGAAAAGCTCTCGGTCTTTTTCACCTCTTTACACACGCCTTTTTTAAGGCTCTTCTTTTTCTTGCAGCAGGAAGCATAATCCATGCTCTTCGCACAAATAACATCTGGGAAATGGGAAAACTGGCAAAGAAAATGCCTCAGACCACTATACTCTTCCTTACAGGGGCTTTAGCTTTATCCGGGATTTTTCCTTTCTCCGGGTATTTTTCAAAAGATGAGATTCTAATCTGGATGCATAATCAGGGATTTACTGTTCCCTTTTTCATTCTTCTTTTTACAGCTTTTCTTACTGCTTTTTATATGTTTCGGGTGTTCTTTGTCGTCTTCATGGGAGATAAAGAAGCCAAAGAACATGGACACGAATCTCCTTGGGTGATGACTCTCCCCATGTGGATTCTTGGACTGCTTTCTCTAGGGGCTGGATTTCCAAAAGAAACCTTTTTTAAATTCTTAGAATATGACTCAGAGTCTTATCATTCTTATTTAGCGTATTTACCCCTTACTGTCTCAATTTTTGGAATCGGAACAGCGTGGTTGTTTTACCATAAGAAATACTTTAAACCGTCACGCATAGCAGAAACACTTTCACCTATTACACATGTCCTGGTGAAGAAACTCTGGCTTGATGACATATACCTATGGGTCTATCGGCGAGTACTTAATGGGATTTCTTTTCTTTGTGGCTGGTTTGATAGGTACATAGTGGACGGACTTGTAAACGCTATTTCTTGGTCTATCCGACAAACCTCTCGCGGGCTAAGGGAGATTCAAACAGGACGTATCCAAGATTACCTGTACGGAATAATTGCGGCAATTATTCTTTTTATCTGGCTTACACTAGGGGTATTGCCAACTCGTGACCGAATAAACGAGAAAATAGAAAATCCCGTAGATTACATTCAAGCACCTCTAATCAAGGATTCGAAGAGGGATAAGAATAAACATGATTAGTGAAACTTTTCCTGTTCTCTCCTTAATTACACTTTCTCCGTTTTTTGGAGCCATTATTCTCCTTCTCCAACCCGAAAGGTGGTATCTTGGAATAAGAGTTACAGCACTCTTTTCTTCACTTATATCCTTTTTGGGAAGCCTGTATGTACTTGTGTATTATGATCGTACGCTAGGTGGGTTTCAGTTTATCGAATACATTCCCATAGTTCACAGTCTAGGAATCTCTTATCACTTTGGAGCGGATGGAATAAGTCTCGTACTTATCCTCCTTACCTCCTTTATTTTAATTGCGGGGGTTTTCGCTTCATGGACAATCTCTTTTAGAAGCAAAGAATTCTATGTCTTACTATTCCTTCTAGTTACAGGCGTTTTCGGAGTTTTTGTTTCTCTTGACCTTTTCCTGTTCTTTCTCTTCTATGAACTTGCTGTTCTTCCCATGTACCTTTTAATTGGGATATGGGGTTCTTCAACTAGAATAGTACCGAGTGGTCCATTTGCAACAGCAATTAAAGAAATGGGCGTTGGAAGTAAAGAATATGGAGCCATGAAGCTAACCCTTTATCTCCTTTTCGGCTCGGCTTTTATTTTAGTAGGATTTCTAGGCCTCTACAGTTTCTCGGGACTCAAAACGTTTGACTATCTAGCCCTTGAAACGGTCAGTCTTACTCCTTCACTTCAAAATTGGCTCTTCCTCCTTTTCTATCTCGGTTTCGGAAGCCTCGCAGGTATTTGGCCTATTCACACCTGGTCTCCCGATGGTCACGCAGCAGCACCTACCGCCACCTCGATGATGCATGCGGGAGTGCTTATGAAGCTCGGTGCTTACGGAATCATCCGCGTAGGTATGGGACTCCTTCCAGAAGCGGCACACACATTTGCTCCTGTAATAGGAACGATTGCCGTAATAAATATTGTCTACGGAGCCTTTGGGGCAATGTGGCAGAGGGACTTAAAGTATGTAGTTGCATATTCATCCGTTTCACATATGGGAATTGTGATGCTTGGCGCTGCAACTCTTAATGAAATGGGGCTTAATGGGGCTATACTCCAGATGTTTTCCCACGGAATTATGACAGGTCTTCTTTTTGCTCTGGTAGGACTAATTTATGAAAAAGCCCACAGCCGTGAAATTCTCCGGATGGGTGGATTTGCAAAGCGTATGCCCGGAATCGCCACTTTCTTTGCAATCGGCACGCTCACCTCTTTAGGGCTTCCAGGACTGAGCGGTTTCGTTGCGGAAGTGCTTGTTTTTCTAGGAGCTTGGAAATCATCATACTCATGGTGGTTGATTCCCGCCGTCTTCGGTGCTTTCATCACTGCGGTCTATGTGCTTCGGGTTCTGAAATGGATTTTTTTCGGCCCTGAAAAAAAGATTTATCATAAAGAAGACTTTAGTGAGCTTAAGGACGCAATCGGCGTTGAGTGGATTGCACTTGCCATTCTATCGGCGATTCTGATTGGAGTAGGACTGTACCCAAAATTACTTTTAGACTTAATTGATATTGGGGTAGTAGAGTTGTTACAGAAGATCCTAACTTAAAAAGATTACAGGGAAATATTAGAGATGTTTAAACCGCTTACTTTGGAAATTGCACTTACTGTAGGAATGTTTGGGATTTTCCTTTTAGATCTTTTTCTCGATAGACATAAAAAGCGAGTTCTGGGTATTTTTACGCTCCTTTTGTTAATCGTTATCTTGGGGATAAGTATTTCAAAGTCAGTTTATGGAACGGCTTTCTCAGGAACCTTTGTAAGTGATTCTTTTGCTGTCACTTTGAAACAGCTTTTCCTCATAGCAACCGGACTGGCTGTTTTAGGTTCTATAAGCCATACAGAAAAACTACTTATTGGACGAGAAGGTGAATACTATCTTCTTCTTCTTTTTTCACTCCTTGGTATGATGATAACGGTTTCTGCAAGAGAGCTACTTCTTCTCTTTGTTGGGTTTGAACTTATGAGCATCCCATTATATGTACTTTCTGGGTTTGATAAAGGAAATCCAAGGAGCGTTGAAGGGGCCTTGAAAATTTTCTTGTTTGGAACTGTTTCTTCCGCTTTACTACTTTTAGGAATAGGAATCTTTTTCGCTGCAACAGGAACCACCGCTTGGCACACTACTCGCGCCCTAGATGAACTAAACGATCCCCTGGGCACTTTAGCCCTTATTATTCTCCTTGCTGGATTCGGGTTTAAAATCGCCGCCTTCCCTTTTCAGTTTTGGGTTCCTGATACTTATGAAGGGGCTCCAACCCCTTTTGTTGCCTTTCTTTCGGTTGCACCAAAGGTAGCGGGATTCGGGATTCTTTTTCGCTTCTTCTTTGAAGCGCTAGAGCCCTTGGCTTCTACGTGGACCCTTTACGCCATCTGGCTCGCAGCCTTAACCATGATAGTAGGGAATCTTCTAGCTCTACCACAACGTAATATTAAGCGTCTTCTTGCCTATTCCGGAATCGCTCATATCGGCTATATGCTTCTTGGTCTTGCAAGCGGCTCGAAATTCGGACTAGAGATGAGTGTGTTTTACTTCGTTGCGTATCTTTTTTCAAATATGGGGGCCTTCCTGGTTGCAGAAGCAGTACACAGGGCCACGGGAAGCGATGATCTTGACTCCTATACAAGGCTCTACCGTCGTGCACCTTTCTTGTCTCTAGCCATGCTCGTGTTTCTTCTTTCCTTAGGCGGCATTCCTTTTGTTATCGGCTTCTGGGCGAAGCTCTATATATTCTTAGCCGCGGCAGAAGCGGGTTATATTTTTATAGTCCTTCTTGGTGCCCTTTTAACTGTAGTAGCCCTTTTTTATTATCTCAATGTAGCACGTAAGATGTATATTGACGAGGGTTCTGGGGAAAATAGCTTTATATCTTTGCCATTTGATTTGTCCATTAGCATCGGTATTTGTACCCTAGCAGTCGTACTTCTTGGACTGTATCCTAAAGGTATTGTATGGATAGCAATAAAGGCGATCTCAGCCTTTGGTCAATCTAATCCAATAATTCATTAGCTTAGCGTTCTTTGTAAAAGTCTTGCTTTTAGTCTCTTTCTTGAATCGGTATATAGTCACGCTTATCGGGTCCTAAGTATAGCTGTCTTGGACGGGCTATTTTTGTCTCTTTATCTAAGAGCATTTCCTTCCATTGTGCCAGCCAGCCCGAGGTTCTAGGAATAGCAAAAAGCACCGGGAATATGTCAACTGGAAAACCTAGGCTCTGGTAAATTAAACCCGTATAGAAGTCCACGTTGGGATACAGTCTGCGCTTGATAAAGTATTCATCCTCAAGTGCAATCCTTTCTACCTCCAGTGCAATTTCGAGCAAGGGATTCAAACCGGTAACTTCAAACACCTTATCAGCAGTCTCCTTAACGATTTTTGCCCTCGGGTCATAGGATTTATAAATACGGTGCCCAAATCCCATGAGTCTGCCTTCACCAGATTTTACCCTTTTAATAAACTCAGGAACCTTATCCTTGGAACCAATTTCCATTAGCATTCGAAGTGCTGCCTCATTTGCCCCACCGTGTAAGGGGCCATAGAGTGCTGCGATACCAGCGGCAACAGCAGAGTAGGGGTCCACATGAGAACTCCCTACCGCACGCACTGCGTTGGCACTACAATTCTGTTCGTGGTCGGCATGCAGTATAAAAAGTATATCCAGAGCCCTTTCTATAACGGGATTAGGTTTATATTTTGGCTCTGTCATCTTAAACATCATATTTAAGAAATTCCCGGTATAACTCAGGTCATTATCTGGATATGCATAAGGCAAACCCCGACCGTGTCGGTACGCAAATGCTGCAAGTGTTGGCATCTTTGCAATCAGGCGATGAATCTGCTTTTCTCGTACCTTCTCATCAAAAATATTTTTAGCCTCTGGATAAAAGGTAGACAGTGCGCCAACTGTACTTATAAGCATGCCCATCGAATGAGCATCATGACGAAATCCATCCATGAATTTTTTAATATTCTCATGAATAATCGTATGATGCGTTATGTCATAAACCCATTCCTTATATTGGGATTTAGAAGGTAATTCTCCATACAAAAGTAAGTAAGCAACTTCTAGATAATCCCCTTTTTCCGCCAACTGCTCAATCGGGTATCCTCTATAACGCAGTATACCTTTATCACCATCAATGAAAGTTATTCTACTCTTGCAAGAGGCGGTGTTTTCCGAGGCTGGGTCGTAACTCATGAGCCCAAAATCATCTTCTGACACCTTGATTTGACGTAGGTCCGTCGCCCTAATCGTCCCATGGGTTACGGGAATCTCATAACTTTGCCCTGTACGTTTGTCAGTAATAGTTAAGGCTTCTTTACCCATTGTTTTTTCCTCCTTTTTGGTAGCTCAATTATTATTGGGAAAACTATATCAAAACTTTCGCGCTGTTTAACTGACAAAACTTTTTAAGTGTGTTTGATTTTTCAGCATTTGATACTTTATTCAATATGAAATGCATTCTAGATTAGGGTCTACAGTGAGATGAGCTTCTTTTGCCAAGTTAATTCCTGCCTCAAGGGCCCTAAAGTTTAATTCTTCTGTTCCTTTGGGGATTCTTGTAAAAAGGGCTTTTTTTATAGCGTCTATCGAAACCAATTCTATAAGACCGGCTATCAGTCCTAAGGCAACAATATTAGCTACAATTACCTTTCCCACCTGGGTTCTGGCAGTGGCTATTACAGGAAGTTTATATATCTTATATTTACCCGCTGGTATATCTTTTACCGTTTCCTCATCCACTATCAATATCCCTCCATCCTTAATATCGCCTGCATATTTATTAACAGATTCTTGGGTAAGGGCTAGGAGAACGTCAACCTTCGTCGCTTTAGGATAATCTATATCCTGATTGCTGATTATTACTATTGAGCTGCTAGATCCACCTCTGGACTCGGGTCCGTATGATTGGGTCTGAACGGCGTTTTTTCCATCGTAAAGAGCCGCCGCCTCGGCTAGAATCATACCGGCAAGGATAAGCCCCTGTCCACCGGAACCACTAAGCTTTACCTCGTATCTTTCCATCTTTATTCCCTCTCCATGCTTACTTTATCAACCGATTTCTCAAAACTCTCGGTAAGGGTATAATAAAGCTGAGTATACTCCGGTACTTCCCTCCGATGAAGTATACCGGTGGTGAATTTCCCTTCGAGCTCTTCGGGTTTCATGCTCTGAGCCCTCTCCATACGAATGGCATTCTTTCTCTGCCAATCTAATAGAGAAAAGGCTGACTTAAATCCGTTCTTTCTACCATAGTAGATAGGACATCCCACCATTACTTCAACCACTGAAAACCCCTTGTGTTTGAATGCCTCTATTACGACTTTATCAAGAGCAAAAATATTGTACGTGGTTTCCCTTGCTACAAACGTGGCTCCCGCTCCGATTGCGAGCTTTGAGAGGTCAAACTGAGGATCTATATTCCTATGAGGAGTTGTAGTTGAATAGGAACCGCTGGGAGTTGTAGGGGAATGCTGTCCACCCGTCATTCCATAGATATAGTTATTAAAAATTATGAGTGTAATATCGATGTTTCTACGGCAGGCATGTATAAAGTGATTCCCGCCAATTGCTGCACAGTCCCCATCGCCTGAGACCACTATGACGTTGAGCTTAGGGTTAGCGAGCTTAATCCCGGTAGCGAATGTCAAAGGTCTGCCATGAGTTGTATGGAGTGTGTTAAAATCCAGGTAGCCCGAAATCCTGCCTGAACAACCTATCCCCGAAATAATTACCGTCTCTTCCTTCTTATAGCCCAGTGCGTCAATAGCCCTTATTAGAGATTTCATTGCTATCCCGTTGCCACAACCGGGGCACCAAATATGGGGCATTTTATCGTTTCTCAAATATTTAGAGTAATCAAAAGCCATGGCTTATGCTCCTTTTTCTATAATTTCACCAATATCTCATCGGGTGAGATTAGCTCTGTATCCACCCGATTTATCGGTATCACATCTGCTTTCCCACCTATCACCCTCTCTACCTCTAGGACTATCTGCCCAAGGTTCATCTCGGGAATGATTACCTTTCTGGCATGCTCCGCTAAACGCTTTAGTGGTTTTACGGGAAATGGCCAGATCGTGATGAGTTTTAAAAGGCCTACTTTCTTTCCTGCATTTCTCGCACACTTGACTGCAAACTTTGCTGACCTTGCAACGGACCCATATGCAACAACTGCAGTTTCTGCATCTTCGAGCATGAACTCCTCCCAACGCAGGATCTCGTCTTCTCCCTTTTCAACTTTCTTTGTAAGTCTTTGGATAAGCTCTCCTATCCTTTTAGGGTCGTTGGTGGGAAATCCACTCCAGTCATGACTGAGACCGGTTATGTGAAACCTATACCCGGTGCCAAAGTTTGCTATATTTGGAACACCCCCTAGGTCTGGTTTATATGGAAGATAATCATCATAAGCTTCATTAGGCCTTCTCCTGTTTATGATCTCAATTTCGCCAGGTTTAGGTATTCGAATCTTCTCCCTCATATGTCCAACGACCTCATCAATTAGAAGTATTACCGGGTTTCTATACTTTTCAGATATGTTAAAAGCTCTTACAGCTTCATAGAAGCACTCCTCAACAGTTGAGGGTGCAATCGCAACCGCTGGATGGTCTCCATGAGTTCCCCAGCGGGCTTGCATCACATCACCCTGGGCTGGACCGGTAGGAGTGCCGGTACTTGGCCCTCCACGCATAACATCGACTATGACGCAAGGAACCTCAGTTATACAGGCAAACCCTATGTGCTCCTGTTTCAAGGAAAACCCTGGACCGCTTGTTGCTGTCATAGCTTTGGCTCCGGCAAGAGAAGCACCGATTACAGCGCCCATAGATGCAATTTCATCCTCCATCTCGATGAAAACACCTTTGCGACGAGGAAGTTCATAGGCCATATACTCGGCGATCTCACTTGAGGGACTTATAGGGTAGCCCGCAAAGAAATTACATCCTGCATAGAGGGCTCCCTCTGCAAATGCCTCATTCCCTTGAAGAAACTTTTCTTTCTCCATGTCTTCTTTTCTCTCTTTTATCAAATTCTATTCAATAGCTATAGCGAAATCAGGGCACTCGAGTTCACAGAGCATACATTTGCTGCAGAGATTTATATCCTTTACAATCGGATAGGAACCCTTCATCTCCAGGCATTTATTTGGACATATCTCAATACATATTTCACAACCTTTACAGAATCCCTGATTTAAAGCAATGTTAACGAGTTTTCCTCTAGCTTTTTGGCTAATTCCACTCCACATATTAATTTTTCCTCTTTTCTCTATTAGTACACCTATTTCCATTTCATTCATTCGTATAAGTTCCTCCTTAGCTCTTAATTCCCTCTCTACCTGTCTAGAGCAACATTTGTGCCAAGGATTTTTTAACGGTTTTAGCGGGTTTTAAATTTTGGAAGAATTAAAAAAATCAAAGCCTTCGGGCAGTTAAAAGGGATAATGTTTCTAAGCATAAACTGCATGGCCTAATGCCTCAAAAAAAAATAACTGAATAGAATGTCAGATGTCAGAAAATCATACGTATTTAAGATGCTTCATCAATTAATAGACTTATCCCTTTCTCTACCAACCTTCTGCTAAAGCATTTTTCGCCTTAAAAGTGTAGGCGAACATGGTTACTGCTCTTATTGCTTACACATTAGCTCAAGAAACCCTGTCTTAGGATCAATTTCAATGTCATATGTCTTAGATTCTGACGGATATATTTTCGACTGAGGAGTACCCCCTTAAACAATTCTAAGGTATTTCGGCACTTATGTGTATTGAATTTAGCGGCATATAGTATGCCAATAATCCATTACTGGCATAGAAAATGGAAGGAGCAAGCGAATGAAGAATGGAAGCTTTGCAACTATAGACGGTAATGAAGCAGTAGCTTCTGTTGCATACAGGCTGAATGAAGTTATCGCCATATACCCTATCACACCGGCATCTCCTATGGGTGAGTGGGCTGACTCGTGGGCATCCGGAAGAAGGCCAAACATCTGGGGTACCGTTCCATTAGTGGTAGAAATGAGGTAATCTTAAGAAGAGAAAGATTAGTAAGTTCTTTTTGTTCTAATACATCTTTAATTTTGTCCAATTGTCTGACATCAGACAGGTTTGTCATCCGCACCCGTTTCGTAATTCCCCCAAAGTATTATAAAAACATTAGATTTTATTTTGGCATGAGATTTGCCCTTAAAAATATAGGGAGAATAGTAAAAAGGGGGTGAATAAGATGATATTGGGAAGAATATTTAGTGTTCTCTTAGGTTTTTTCTTTATGCTTCTTTTTATTATGATTTTTTTTGTTCCCTATGCTATAGTAGGAATAGCTATTGCTTTCTTAATGGTGATATCAGCAGTTGTTCTCTTCGGAGTAGAGGCTACCACTATTTATAAGAAATTGGTATCGAAAGCGTTTTACTGTCCATTTAGGAAGACAAATGTAGAGGTAAAACTCCGACCCAGCATCTTCACGTATAGACCGTACGACGATGTTATTACTTGTTCTGCATTTAAAGGCAAAGTCACCTGCAAGAAGAACTGCTTAGATCTTCCGGAGCTTCGAACCTTAAAGGGAGTAGGTTTAGGAGGCTAAAAGAATAACTCGAAGAAGATAATATTAATTACATTAAGATCAGTCACTCCCCTGCATATATGCACAGGAGATAGTTTTTTTTGTACATATCTCTGTTAAAAAACTAGCTAAAGTTGTAATCGCAAAAGCCAACAATAGCTATGGTATGGCTTTTTGCCCGATTTACTCAAAGAAGAAGTAATGACTACAAAAGAAATTCAGCCAGAAAGGTATGGATAAATCAGATACCGCTCTTATCATAGTAGGGTTCTATCTTATCGAAATTCTCTATATTGTTCTTCTGCTCTTTTCCTTTGTGTTTCAGTTAATCTTTTTAGAAGCCTCATAGAGTGCTCAAATTCGGATACGGGCTTAACTTGAAGGTACCCCTTTTCTATTGTGCGTTTTAAAATCTCCTCTCCTCTTACAGACCTTATAATAAGCATTGTCCAACCAGCCGTCCCCAAGCCACCCGCCGAAATATCGGCATGCTCTGCACTAAAATCACCGCAGTAGTTACACTGAGCTCTTTTATATGCCTTGGCTTCGGCAAGGGGAGCTTCAATCCTTGCTCCATCCTTTAGGTCTATAATCAACTTGCCCTTCACGTTTACCTTAACCACATCCTGAGGATTTATTCCAAGTTTTCCTTGAAGATATTCATAAACAAATCTTTCAAAAACAAACGTCTCCGAACAGAAAAGCCCTAATGTTACCTGTACGGCCTCTACATATTGCTTGAGATGTCTATTCTGCTTTTCTATATTTTTTTCTCCTCTATCAGCAGTGGTAAAATTCGTATCTGCACCTAAGGTCGTTGCATATCCCGATATCTCGCATGGAACCCCAACTAAAGCAAGTTTCTTTAGCTTATGCTTGTCTACAGCTTCCTTAAGAGCCATTGGTGTTGCGCAGTACGTATACCAAGATTTTGCAGTCTGTATAAGCTCATCTGCGCTTTTTACAACTCTTGGCACAGGATCAAGCCACATCTTATCAGAAGGTCCGGCCACAGCCGCACCCTCGATTATCCCTTCATTAAAAGCACATCTAAGAATCTCAGTTACTGCTCCGCCGTCTTGTGCGTTTGTAACCACATTGGAATTGGTGCTCCTTACAACACACATAAACCTCATGACGCCGTATGGTTCATCTTCGCGTCTGCTCCTTCCAAAAACCCGAACGTCTATTTCTTCGGGTTTAATTGGCTTCATACACTCTGAGCCTAATCTACCACATGCATTTGCACAGACATCACATCCAACCTCTTCACTTATTGGGCAGTAGGCAAATCCCCCTTTCGGTTTTGCTACATAGGGAGACATTGATACGGGATCGTATTTTATAACCCCGTATGGGCACGTTACAACGCACATTGAACACCCACAGCATCTTCTAGTAGATACAACTTCATTCACCATTCTCTCAAATGTTTTTTTGAACTGACCTTGCTCTGCTTCCTTCATTACCTTCTCTCCTTAAGTTATGTAACTAAATAAACCCGAGCTCATGTACTCTCCGGCAGAGTTCTTAAACACAACTGGCTAACCTTAAGAATGCATCTTTTAAGACCTCAATTTCGTTGTAAATTTGAACCAATAAAATTAAGATCATATCATAAAGATCGGATTAGATAAGTTCGAGTTCAGCTAATCTTTCTGCTGTATAAGCTCCAACGTTTCCTAACCCAATTACTGATATTTTTAATCCTCCCATCTTTTACCATACATTCTTCAAGGGTCTCTATTTATTAAATCCCTCCTTCAGTTTTATAAAAACACTTTCATTGCTTTTGTATTGCAAGTTCCATACCACGATAGATTTTCTTAACTCGTGGAGCTATTGAACGAAGAAATTATTAGTTTTTTTGGCTTCTGATATGACAAAATAGATAAGAAAAGTGAGTTAAGGTATTATTCCCAAGGAGAATCTTTGTCTTATTTTCTGCCATAAGACAACTTGTTCTGCAGATTAAAAGAACCCATATCTCTATGGGATTGTATGAAATTTTGATACAGGTTTTGTAATGATTCTGGAGGGGAAAAACTATGGCAAAAACAAAGATAGGGATTATTTAAGTTAAGTGAGATATAGTCTTGGATGAAAATAAATAAACATGAGTCAGTAAATCACACTCATAGTTAGCTGGTGGGCTTATGATAAAATTCGAGTTCCAAAATAACTTTGATAATCCATTTTAGAACTTCCGGATAATATTCCATACGTCTAAGAATAGTCTAAGAATGAGTTGTAAATTAATGAAATCGTTGCACTGAACGAAAATACAGGCATTCGAAAATTGTGTTTGTTTTCGATATGTTATAAGAATTTTTAATGATCGTAACTGCTTGATAATTCCCTGTAGCTTGCTACAATGTTTCCGCAGCCTGTCCATGTCATTGCGAACACATTCGCGGAGCCTGCACTGAGAGAATCGAAGTGCTCGGTGTAAACTCCGCGAAGCAATCAGGTACGAGGTGTCATTCCGAATCCTTCGCCATCCTCAGAGCTTGTCCTGAGCGAAGCGTGGGAATAAACTCCGTGAGGAATCTCGATGGGCGGGACTTTCCAGTCCCGCTTGCCTGTCCTTCTTTCGTTTTTTGTCATCTATGAAAAAGTTGTGCAAGTGATTTTTATAATCTTTCTTCCGTCATTTTGTTTTTACCCTTATATCTTTTTAGGCATCCTTTCTACCTTGGTCTTTATAACCAGTC
>JACPIY010000043.1 GCA_016187835.1 Deltaproteobacteria bacterium
GCATCTTCGCAGAAAGAAAATAGACCTGATTCAGGTTCACAACCTGGTAGATGTTAAGGTTCAATTGGAAACACTTCGCGCATGGAAAAAAGAGGGCAAGATTCGCTATCTCGGCGTTACTCACTCCCGGGTTGGTGCACATCCCGAACTAGAGAAAGTAGTAGAAACCGAAAACCTCGATTTCGTACAGTTCAATTATTCAATACAAACCACGGATGCTGAAAAGCGCCTTCTTCCCCTTGCAGCGGATAGGGGAACGGCGGTACTAATAAACGAACCTTTTGAAAAGGGCGATCTATTCAGAAAGGTCAAGGGTAAAACTCTGCCTTCCTGGGCGGCAGAGTTTAATTGCAATAGTTGGGCGCAATTTTTTCTTAAATATGTAATTTCTAATCCGGCTGTGACCTGCGTCATCCCCGCCACCAGTAAGCCGGAACACCTTAAAGACAACATGCAAGCATGCTACGGCCGCCTTCCCGATGAGAATATGAGAAGGCGTATGGTGGAGTATATGAAGGCGTTGTGAATAGTATAACGAAGTGAGATTTTGGTACTGAATCTGGTGATGCTTGACGCTGATAGCGTGTTGCGCTACTATATTCTCTGGTGTTAAGGCATTTTGCCGATTCCGATGCTGAGAAACTGTTTCAAGGACACAAGCCACGAAAGCTTCCAACTCAGGTTTTACGTCCTGCCTTGCGAAAGCTCCTTATCTTGGATGCGGCTGAATCGCTAGAGGACCTCAGAATCATACGGGGGAATAGGTTTGAGAAGCTGAAAGGAGATCGTAAAGGACAATACAGTATACGGATCAACGATCAATGGAGAATTTGTTTCAAGTGGCGGGATGGCGATGCGTATGCGGTTGAAATCGCAGATTATCACTCCTGAGGAGGTACTAATGAGCAAAAGGGAAATAGAGCCAATCCATCCTGGAGAAATTTTGTTGGAAGAGTTTCTTAAGCCCCTGGGTATTAGCCAGTATCGTTTAGCTAAAGACATCAATGTAGATCCGAGGCGAGTTAATGCAATTGTGAACGGCGAGCGCGCCATCACTGCAGACACGGCCCTGAGGCTATCTCGTTACTTCGGGACATCAGAACGCTTTTGGCTAAATTTGCAAGCTCACCATGATCTCGAAGTGCAGAAGGACCAGCTGGGTGATCGGCTTGAGAAGGAAGTTAAGGCTCACACCAAGACAGGCTGAACTTCCATACAGAAGGAAAACCAAAAACAATACTTTTCAACCTTTGCGGTCATGGTCCTTTTGACATGAGCGCGTACGAGACATATTTTGCTGGGAAATTAATGAATCATTATTTAACTGAAGAGGAACTTACGGCTAATTTGAGGGAATTGTAGACGCCGAGTCTTATCTTAATTCGGAAATAAATTAGAAGTTTGACAAGGATTTAAAAAACTAGACCCGAAATCGTATTTTTGCTGATCGAATCTTAGAAGTCAGACAGATTCTGTAATATACTGTATTCACAAGTTTACAAAATGAGTGATTTAACCCCATACGAAAATTTTAAAACTGAATTAGCAAAATCTTTAGGCAAAGAACTGGTAGACCAAGTATTTGGATTTATTAATGACATAGTAAGACCACCTGCAAAGGAATTAGGTGGTTTATTAGCTGATAAAGTAAAAGAATTTAGATTGAAAACACAAATTAAAACCATTCGTAGAGCCATGGATTTTCAAGCTGAGATTGGTGCGGTCTCACAACTGTCTAATAGGCACACTTTATATAGTGTTATTTCACTCTAAACCTCAGAACGAAAACTATTTAATTTTTGTTATGATGTGGAAATCTTATAGGTTAATCGAAGTAGGATGGTTTAAAAAAATTGGCAAGTTAGAATGTGATTTATTAATAGTAGATGAGAAGGGTTAGCTCTTCCGAGCTAACCCTTCTACTGTCACTTATTTCTAGTTATTATTGATTTCGAATATGGTTGTCGTTCCACTTATTTCGTTGCCTACGACGACCAGCGGTTTTCTGTTGGGGCTATCCCCTGCAGAAATAAAGATTATGCTTTCCGGTCCCAAGTCGCGTGCAGCGGGATTCGGCGCTCCATCAACCTCAGTATCGACATTAAATCTGCGATTATTTATATACTGTGTAAACTTAGGCGCTTGTGGGTTACTAACATTGTAGACTATAATCCCACCAATGCGTTCAAGCCCGATGAACGCATACGTTTTCTGGCCTATTCCCCCTATTGCAATTGCTTCTGGCTCCGGTCCCTTATAGTCGCTTCTGGAGTCGAATGAGTCGTTATCCTCATTATCGGAATTAAATCGCCGTGGAATGTTGTTGGCAATTCTTTCTTCAAATCTATCCCCGCTATCGAAAACCAGGTTTCCAAAGGAATCCCATATCGAGAACGACCTTGCTCCAAAGGAGAACAATTTATCGTATAAGCCGTCGTCGTCCAGGTCGCTCAGTATTGAAGTGACTTTAAGCCTGCCCAGGTTTTCATCCTGCTGTAGCTCTGAAGCATTCGGGAATATTGTCGGGTCAAGGTCTAGGTCCTTTATCCTCTCCTCTTCTGAGAAGAATTCGAAATCTCTGGTATCCCCCTCATTTGCAGTAACATAATAGGTCATGCCATTTGCCTAAAACGAAGCAATGGAGTCGGGTTGATACATTCCAAAAACAGGCCAGTTCGTGATGTTGATGACTCCATCTTCGTCGCTTGCATCGAGTTTGTTTCCATTGGGAAATGAGATCAACCCCAAAACAGGAACCAAGCACGCGGATCCCTCTATTCCGAAGTCATTATCGTTCAATACCGCAATTCTGGCGTCAGGAAGGAGAGTAATACCTTCCGGTTTGTCGCTTGGAAGATAGCCTATTGAAGGAAGGTTGAGAATCTTAATTTTATTTACGGGCTTTATTCCCATACCGGCGATATTGTCTGGCGTCATCTGCTCAAGTGTGTTCGTTGCCATTCCATCCGCGATCGGCAACGACCTGATATTCGTGGCACCTTTAAGATTCACTTCGAAGATGAATTTCTTTCCTCTCGAGTCGAGCGCACTGTCTCTTTCGATAACCAGAAATTTATCATTGCCAATGAAGACGGCGTCACCGATCTTATCAACCTCCTCCAGGGCATGAGTGGCTCCTTCGAGAAAATACACATATTCTGAGATCGGCTTGAGATAGGTTTGGGAGTTCGGATCGCTCACGTCTATGCCTAAAATCCTCAATACATGAGAGCTCTGGGTAGAGCTATCCGGATTTTCGAGTGGTGATTGTATGAAGGCATAGAGAATTCTCTTTTCGGTATCTAAAGTGTGCTGTCTCCTAAGAGATGCGTGTTCTCCGGAACAAGTCTTGCTATCAGATTTCCACCCGAGCTGAAGTGGTAGATCGCTGGACGGTATTCGTCAACAATCCAGAATGAATTATCCAAAGGGTCTCTGACCACGCCTTCTATATCCGCGCCAAATGGGTCGTACGGAAGCGGATTTCCGGCGGCATCCACTGGAATTTCGTCGAAGCGGGTCTGGAATCACTATGCGCCGTTTATTAACGTTCGCAGTCAACCTACCGCTTCACCTTTAAGGGCAACGGTCGAGCAGCTTAAGGGCTTACCGCCGGCAATAGTCATTACTGGGAGTGCGACGTGTTGCGCGATGAGGGTGAGGCCTATGCCCGCAAGCGCAGGGATTCTAAGCCATCTTGAGTTGTAGGTTGGCATTTTTGTTTTTCATATGTTCCATAGGGTGACCGTTTAATAGAACCGGAACAAGGAGGAAATTATTATGAGTGAAACAGCTATTCCCGGATACACTTACGGCACGAGTGCTGTCCCATATTCACCGGTCAGCTTAGAAGAGTTTGAACTCTTGAAGTAAGCAGTGCTTTATGCCGGTGAGGACACGAATTATCTGAGAATGTCTCACCCGGGGAATATGGGTATCAAACAAATTACCTATGGAGAATCGGTAAGATTCTGTATAATAAATTTATAATAGTCGTTCAGGGTTCGACAAGCATCTCATGAGTATTCATACTTCGACGGGATCAGGATGAGCGGAGAGAGGACTCGCCACGAGCGGATAGATACAAATGCGGTTCGCCCGTTTAGCTAAGCCTGTAGTAGTTTGTAGAACTGCTCACGGGCGAAACCGGAGCTTATAGTATGGCGTGTTTGTCTGAATCATTTGTAATATGAATTTAACTAGAGGTATGTGGGTTAGATGAAGAACAAGAAAAATCAAAACGATGAATCGAAACAATCATTGTCGGAGAAGGAACTGGATGAAACTCAATTAGATCCAGAAAAATTGTACGAGGATAAGCTCGACGAAGCCCTCGCCAACACCTTTCCTGCAAGCGATCCACTTCCATGGACATCGGATGTCAGGGAAACCGCTACTGAGAGAAAAGCTGGGGAAGAGGTAGGCAGAAAAAACTTGCCTGAGAATGAAAACAACAATGAGAACTAAATTCTTTGCGAGTTGCATGATTAAAGACAATTGTGTGTTATTTTACTCTGAGGCAATAATATCACTACACTTTTTGCCGCAATTGAGCAACATATCCAGCGTCGATAGATTATATATAAACTCTCCCCAGAGCTGCGGATAGACCGGTGGATGAAAATTGCAAAACCTGATTTGAAGTCCAGACTGCTTCATCTGAAGTACGTCTAAATGTTTTTCTACGATGGGAAAGGATATGTAAGTATTAGTCTGGAGGTGTTTACAGATATTGATGATTAACTCAGTGCCCTTTCCCGCGACTCCCAGTTCCGACTGTAGATACAATTCGGTTTTAAGCGAGAGCGCATTCCAGAAGAACTTTATGATATTCAGATTGAGATCAATAAGCAGACGATTGTTTTCTCTGTAAATGGACTCCAGGATGGGGAAGTATTCCTTTAGGTAGGGAGCGTTAGCATAGCTTTGACGAATGCCTTGGAGATGTTTTCTTTGCCAGTCTGTTTCACTGCATATCTCGACTTCCCGGATTATCTGAAGCCCTCGCCCCTTTTTCCAAACAGGTATACTTAACCACTTCTCTCCCCGTTCATTTTTCAGGCGGTTTCGATTGACCCAGCCTCGCCCTCTAGGAAACTGCACGTCATCGAGTAAAACCATGCAGTCAGCCTTCATAGCCTTGAAGAAAAATCCGGGCCATGGTAAGAAGATAGGCTGGTGCGTAGTAACGATCATGGTCTGTTCTTATTAAAAAATCGAGGAGCAATCCTTTTTTATTTTACCTATAGTTTATTGCAGAGTGCAGACGGCGTTTTTATGAAAGTGATTTGCTATATTATCTTGAGGTGAAAAGGATTCTGTGTGCCATAGTTGTGAAGCTTTATCCATGGATTCAATTAGAGATTGGTGAGCTTAACTATAGAGATATAGGAGGAGGAGTATCTGTCAGGTTTTAGAAGCTATTAGAAGCAGTTTCATAAATGGGTAGGCAACGAGTCCCTTCGTCAGGTTCAGGACATGCTTGCTCGTTGCCAATTAGCCCACCAGCAAGACTGCTGGGGTATCCTTTTAGGTTATTATCCGCTTGGCTATTTATGTGATAGCTTCTAATAAGTAAGGGATGAAGATGAAGTTATAGAAGAGGATTGCCCCTTTTTCTCTTCTAACTTTTTGTGGAATTATATAATAGGATACTATAATTTTTCGGGTCGGAGAGATTGATGCCCAGAGGATTTCTGGCAAAAAAGTCTATCGCTGAGCTACTGGAACAGGCAGAGGACAAAAAGTACAGCCTGAAACGCGTGCTGGGTCCCTTGAATTTGGTGGGTCTCGGCATCGGGGTCATAATCGGTGCCGGTATTTTCGTGCTGACAGGTCAGGCAGCGGCTCAGTATGCAGGACCAGCCGTTGTGCTCTCCTTCATTATCTCAGGTATTGGCTGTGCACTGACTGGCTTATGTTATGCAGAAATGGCCTCGATGATCCCGGTTGCCGGCAGCGCCTATACCTATGCGTATGCGACACTGGGTGAATTTTTTGCATGGGTCATCGGATGGGATCTTATTCTGGAATATCTGTTCGGTGCTTCTACGGTAGCCGTCGGATGGTCCGGATATATGGTAAGTTTCCTTAAAGACTTTGGCATTGTGATTCCCGAGCACCTTTCGAAGGCTCCATTTGTATTCGACGCAAAGATGGGTTGGATGCACACAGGCGCGATTATCAATCTACCTGCCGTATTTATTATTTTAGTTATGACTCTTCTCCTTGTCCGGGGCATTCGGGAATCTGCCACCGCAAATAATGTGATTGTGTTTATCAAGATCACTGTATTAATGCTTTTCATCGGTGCTGGATTGTTTTTCATTAAGACAGAGAATTGGGAACCCTTTATACCACCGAATCAGGGGTCTTTTGGACAATTTGGCTGGAGCGGTATCTTGCGGGGTGCGGGTGTTATATTCTTTGCTTATATTGGTTTTGATGCCGTTTCCACCACGGCTCAGGAAGCACGTAATCCACAGCGGGATATGCCGATTGGTATTTTGGGTTCACTAGGTATTTCTACGTTGGTGTATATTGCTGTGGCGCTGGTGTTAACTGGAATCATGAGATATGACCGTTTACTTGTACCAGACCCCATTGCTGTGGCTGTGAATTCTGTAGGCCCAGAGTTCTTCTGGTTGCGGCCTTTCATTAAAATCGGGGCAATTGCCGGACTCAGTTCCGTGATTCTTATTTTGCTCTTGGGGCAGCCTCGAATTTTTTATTCGATGGCACGAGACGGGCTGCTGCCGAAACAATTTGCAGCGGTGCATCCTAAGTTTCGAACGCCGTATATTACAACCATATTGACAGGTATTGTCGCCGCTTTCTTTGCAGGGCTATTCCCAATCGGCATTCTCGGTGAGCTTGTATCCATTGGGACATTACTTGCCTTCGTTATCGTCAGTATAGGTGTGCTGGTGCTTCGTTATACCCATCCGGAACTGCCACGGACATTCAAGACACCGCTGGTTCCGCTGGTACCTATCCTGGGGGCTGCCGTGAGCCTATTGCAGATGCTGGCATTGCCGCGCGATACATGGCTGCGGCTGATTGTCTGGATGGCTATTGGGCTGGTAATTTACTTCTCTTACGGTCACCGGCACAGTCTGGCTCGGTCAGGCCATAAATCGAAGGACTGATTAATCCCTCCACTTTTATACTATTCATATCTATTTTTAGGAGGGGAATGTAAAAGATGAGGGGAAAATGGCATCTAAGTGTCGCTTGGACGGATTCATCGTACGCTCGGATGGAAGCGTGACTGGCTTTTCACCGACGGGGACTAGACTATGCAGGGTTTTATGAATCAATATGTCATACTATTGACAGGAGAACTGTTATAATGAGTGATATTAACAAAAAATATACTAATGGTGAAGTGACTGTAGTTTGGAAACCCAGTAAATGCATCCACTCGGCTATTTGCTTCAGTGGACTTTCTCAAGTCTTCAATCCCAAAAAACGCCCTTGGGTCAATATCCAGGGAGCAATTACCCAGAAAATTGTGGAGCAGGTGAAGCAATGTCCTTCTGGAGCTCTTTCTTACTATATGAATAATAGAGAATGAACAGCAACCAGAGGCAGACGAGGAAACAAGAATAGAAGTACTTCCCAATGGGCCGTTGCTAGTCTATGGGACATTAAAGGTAAAAGATAAAGACGGAAACGAGATGACGAAGAAGAATACAACCGCATTTTGCAGATGTGGCGGGTCAATGAATAAACCCTATTGTGATGGAACGCATCGGAAGATTGGATTTAAGGATGAGTAAGAATGTTGAGAAATTCTATGTGAATGGTAAATTGAGCCATGTCTAAAAGGTTATTACAGCGGAGCGCGGCGAGCGAGTTTTGTATGGAACAGCCAGTATTACGCACTGCGCCCCGTTAGCTTGGTAGTTGGATAAATCTATACTTGGAAAAAGAGGAATTATGGGAACCTTAGACCATCTTCTTCAAAACAACCGAGCCTGGGCTGAAGGAATAAAGGCTCAAGACTCGGAGTTTTTCCTTAAACTCTCGCATCAACAATCGCCAAACTATCTATGGATTGGTTGCTCAGACAGCCGAGTCCCGGCAAACCAGATTGTTGGACTCTTGCCCGGGGAACTATTTGTCCATAGAAACGTGTCGAATGTTGTGGAGCATACAGACCTCAATTGCCTATCTGTTATACAATTTGCAGTGGATGTGCTGAAGGTAAAGCACATTATTGTATGCGGGCATTATGGTTGTGGAGGAATCCGTGCCGCCCTTCGTTCCGATAGACTCGGTTTAATTGATAATTGGTTACGGCATATTCAGAATGTTCGTCAAAAGCATGAGAAGATTCTTTCCTCTATAACGGATGAAACGATTCGATGCGATAGACTTTGTGAGTTAAATGTGATTGAGCAGACCGTGAATGTATCCCAAACCACTGTAGTCCGGGATGCCTGGGATCGAGGGCAGGAACTCTCGGTTCATGGATGGATCTATGGACTACAAGATGGAATCTTGCGAGATCTAAACATCTGTATCTCCAGATCGGATGATACGATGCTGGCATACAGCAGGGCCCTTTCGAGGTTTCCCAATCAAGAACCGCCCGATTAAACAAGGGACGCATTACTTACTTTTTTCTTTTAAGATTTAATTTGATAATTGCCTGTAGCTTGCTACTGAGTTTCGACCGTCATTGTGAACACATTCGCAGAGCTTGCACTGAGCCTGACGAACGTGCTCAGTGTAAACTCCGTCGAAGGACTCCTCGCAATGACTGGTGGGTGTTTGTATGATGCCCGGATATCCTTCTGCTTGCTGCAGTGAGCTTCATTGAGTTCGGGTATATTTGGGATATGAATAAAAAGCTGATTCTAATAAAAACTGAGAAATACGTGCGTGATAAGCTTAAAAACGAGGGGTCTGGTCATGATTGGTGGCATGTTCACAGAGTAAGTAATACGGCTCTTTCCATAGCAAAGCGTGAGGGCGCAGATTTATTTATTGTAGAGCTAGGCGCACTGCTTCATGATATTGCAGATTATAAGTTTCATGGAGGTGATTCAACGGTCGGACCTAGGATTGCCTCGGAATGGCTTTTGTCACTGGGTGCGGATAAAGATACGCTCAATCATATCAAGCATATCATTCAGCACGTTTCTTTTAAGGGTGCAGCAGTTAAATCCAGAATGAAAACGCTAGAAGGAAAGATTATTCAGGATGCGGACAGACTTGATGCGATTGGTGCTATAGGGATAGCGAGAGCGTTTACCTATGGCGGATTTAGAAAGAATCAATTGTTATATGATCCAAGTGGAACGATCAAGAAACACAGGAGTTTCTCTGAATATAAACGCAAATCGACTGCTTCTACTATCCATCATTTTTATGAAAAACTGCTTCTATTAAAAGACCTCATGAATACGAAAACAGGGAAAAAGTTAGCTCAACATCGTCATGCATTTATGGAAAGGTATTTAAAGCAGTTCTTCGAGGAATGGGAGGGGAGAAAATAGTTTTGTAGATATTGAATCGGGGATACGGCTTGATTATACTCCCAAAGAAAAGGCGGGGAGATTTCAGTAAACACTTCGTTTAGGGTGATTATTAGGCGTAGATGTGGACAGTAGATGTCGTTGGACGGATAGCTTTTTTCATCACCGTGACCTACACGTGTGTCGGACTACCGATTCAGGTGCGCAGGAACTACATAAACAAATCCACGACAGGAATTTCCCTTTTTATGATTGTAGTTCTATGCTTTACTTTTTCGAGCTGGATAGCGTACGGATTGGTAAAGTCTCCGCAGGATTGGTTCATTATCGGCTCTAATGTTCCTGGCGCAGGTTGGGTCTTTGTTATTTTGTGCCAATTCTGGATTTACCGTTCTAAAAGAAATACCTTTTAGCAATTAGGAGTAAATGGCAGAATTAACATAAATTATAAATAACTTAAATTTGACCAAGCAGACACTGTGCAGCTAAGTCTAACGTAGGTAATACTACCTATAAAGTAACTGTATTTCGACCGTTTCTCCTGTCATTTCGACCGCAGGGAGAAATCTTAGTCTTTGAGAAGTCCTGAAAAACCAAGAAGATTCCTCACGTACGTTCGGAATGACACCTTTTGTCAGATGGCTTCGCGGAATTTATTCTGAGGTATCGAACCGCTGGGAGTAACAGAATAAATTTTGATGATTACATATAAATTCAAAAGCAAGACTTGAGTTTGAATTTTGACTCTTAGAGATTAGATCTAGTCCATAAGGCGCTATAATTAAATCAAAACTATAATAAAGGCTTAGTCCGGCCCCGCCTCTTTTGCCGGGGTCGGAACCGACAAAGCGAAAGGAGATCACCTATGAGATCGAAGATAGTTATTAGCCTGGTGATAACCTGGATTATTGCTATCGCAGGGTCACAAGCTGCAGCCCCTGGTGAGGTTACGGGCAAGTTCCTGGGCAACGGTCAGAGCGCAAAACTAGCCCATTCCTGGGCAGAACCGACGGAAAAGTGGCAGGGAGAGGAGTCTTACGTTTTGGTACTGTCCGAGAAACCGGCAACCGAATCAAAACAGCCGGACTTTGACGCTTTCTTCGGCGAGTTAGGAAGTGCCTTGACCGTTAAGCTGACAAAGAGCGGCGATATCTTTGGCACTGAGGTCTACCATGAGTCGCTTGAGAAAAAACCGTTCTCATCCCTCGGCACACTGAAACTGGAGAACTATAAACTTGAAGGTGACGTAATTTCAGGGCGGCTTACTACCGATGGCCCCGACGAGTTTTCCGGCGAGACTTGGGAAGTTGATCTCACGTTCAAAGCAAAGCTCTCGAAATAAGGATCGAGATCACAAACAGGACAGAAGAAAAGGATTCTCGAAGGGTTGTCAGTGGATGTTTGTTCTCTGTTTCCTCAGCAAGCTTCTTAGAGCAATCAATCGTCTCGTTTTCCAGTCGTATTATGATTTGATTTCTGAGTTGTTTGACATAGGGTTTTTTATAGATTTTGAAAAATCGTATCCTTTTCTCCTTATGCTCCTGCAAACATCCTCTTGTAGTAACGATACCAATCACTCTGGAACCGCCCTTTGGGGTCATACTTCTTCTTCAGTCGGAGGAATTCCGGGAATTGCGGGTAACAAGCCTTGAGTTGCTCTGGCGTGGCGAATTTATGGTTCGTGAGATAGTAACTCCCTCCGCGTCGAATCGCCATGTCAATCAGGCGGCGGAACGCCTGACGAGAGTGCTCGATACCCTCGGGACTATGGATGGTGTGAATATTGAAGCTGACTCGCGCCCAGGACTGCCTAGCATAGGCTAAAAAGCTCTCATTATCCTGCTGGATCACTCCGATATCTCCAAAAATTAGATCCACACGGTTCTTACGGAAATCTTCGCGCACTTCATCTAAAAACTCCGTAAGATCTTCCCGTGGGATATAGACCTCCGTTGTAATGTCTGAGGCCTCAGGAGTACCTAACATTTGATCAAGTTGATGGTGGTAGCCTTTGATGTACAAGCCCATCTGGTGTGTGTCAGACCAGTAGACCCGGCCAGAAGTGGCAAGATAGTTACCGGACAGTTTCTTGAAATACGCCTCTTTGTCTGCATGAGCCAGGTAGCGGAGATTTATCCATTCCTCATTGGAAGGCTGAGTCGGGTAGTCGGGCACCTGTTTTGCCGTGTCCACCGGGCGGTAGCACACAAAGATTCCTTTCCGAAGAAAGTCGTCGGATTCAGGGTTGGTGGAGTAAAGGAGAGTGCCATAAATGAAACCGTCTGCAATACGCTTCTCATATGCTGGCATCAAATCCTCAACGCTCATAATCTCCACAACGCGCTCGACTTTTTGCCGAGGAACTAAACGCAGCTTAGCCGAGTAAATAATCCCAAACAAGCCGTAACCGCCGATGGCTAGACGGAAGAGCTCTGGATTTTCCTGTCGGCCGCATCTCTTCTCCTTCCCACTTGCATCAATCAGGACAAAGGATTCGATATCCTGAATGAAGGGTTTCATCTGGAGTCCCTGGCCGTGTATGTTGGAGCCAAGGCTCCCGCCCATGGACAGCCAATCGGCTGTCTGTTTTTGGGCAATTCCCCACTGCTTTGGCTGACCTTCCTGTGCCTTGAGTAAATGGCCGATCAATATCGGCCACTGAATTCCGGCTTCGACCTCGATAGTGCCCTCCTTGGGATTAAAATTCAGCACTTGGCTCAGAGCTGTCGTATCAATTAGTACTCCCTCGGTGGCAAACTGTTGTGCTCCCATAGAATGCCGGGCACCGGCGATGCAAATTACCTTTCCATCACGACGTGCGCTGCGGATGGTCTCCTGAATAGCTTCAAGAGAATTGGGGTAAACGATTCTGTCCACATGTGTTGGGTTAAGCCCGGTATGAACATCGTTGACCAAGACCCCCCCAGGTTCTTTGACTACAACCAAATCGGATTTTGTTTCCGGTTTTGTTGTTTGACGTACACAACCGCCAGGTAATATCCCAATAAGGCCGGACGCTCCTAAAATCACTCTCAAAAAATCTCTTCGGTTCAACGCAACCTCGCCTCTATAGTTTTATTACCCAACTGACATTGCGATGCTAAATGGTTTGTCATGCCCGAACGTATTAATCGGGCATCTATAAATATTAAACAAATGGATTCCCGCTTACTGCATGCGGGAATGACCGGCATTCAATACCATTCAATAAAGCTGGAAAGCAAACTCACCCACCTTTTGTATAGAAATTGCAAAGAATATGCTACCGACTCTTCATTATTTCCCCTTCGTTTCATAGGGTATTTCTTTAAGTTCAACAATATAGCCATGAATCTCGTTGTTCCCAATGTTCTCTACTGTATGCTTTACCGGACCTACCCATAATGCTTCCCCTTGTTTTCCTTCGACCTCTAAGGCTTTGCCATCGGGATTGATGATTTTGACTTTAGTAGGAGTTAATTCTATGTGTACAGTAGCTGGATGAGTATGCATCTCCTGTTTGTCCCCGGGTTTCATCCTAAATTCCAGAACCCGTACGTGCTCATTTTCCAGTAGCACTTTAAACTGTTCCGGTGCCGCCTGCACCACATCCTGAGCCGTTGCTGTTTTAGTAACAAAGACCAATATCGAGATAGCTAAAATCCCTATAACAAGATAGAGTATGTTTTTCATAGTTGATTCCTCCTTTTTTTCTTGGATTGTTAAATTCGAGTATCTCTCGGTTTTTGTAGATATAATCGTTATATCATATAGCTTTTCATTTCACAATTTTGGGAACGCTCGTGAAACATGGAAACGAAGGAACAAAAGCCTTGAGTAAATGTACTAATTCAAAATCAAATTGATTATATCAATTATCATCACTGCGCTGGCTGTTAGTTAGCTCTCAATCAAAAGTTTATCAAGACAGGTTTCTCAAAAAGTTTTTCTATCCTGCTTGATTTCATTTCTACTTAATATCCAGTCGCTGAATCATGCCAACATCTTCATGTGTTAGTATGTGGCAGTGCATAACAGTGCTCCCCGTAAATCTCGGATCGAACCATGTGCGGAGTGTTACCGATCCGAAATTAGCGTCATTTATGTTTCCATTTCCTCCTGTAGCGGCGGGAACGAGAATCGTGTCACGCCACTCGGGAACTGGAAGAGGTTTTCCGTTTATATGCGTCAGCAGAAAAGGGTTGACGTGAATGTGGAAAGGATGGTCAGAGTTGGAGCGGTTAAGGATAGCCCATTCTTCGAAGCTGCCGGCAAACATGTCGTCAAAGAGCGGTTCATCATGGTTAAATAATCCTTCCTTCTCAAAATCCACTATTGGGATTTCAGGATTCGGCGGGACATTCGGTACACCATCATCATCAGCATCTCTCATCATTAGAGTGCTCGTAAATGATGTGCCCCCAGTAAGGGGCATCGTAGATGCCGAAGTACCATCCACAGGATGGCAGACGGTTTTCTGGATTTGCCTGATCCGCCCTCTGTCCGCATATTTCGAACACGACATTGCGTACAGCATCAGGAGTAACTTCGAGCATCTCCTGGACACTAGGAAGCCTTTGAGGAAGCGGCAGCGGTCCTTCGGGAAGATCCATATCTACCCGCGAGCCTTCGACTACGATTGTTGCAAGGGTTACCGGATAGGTGACAGTTGGAAAATCGCCCCCGATGCGTGCGTTTCTGGGAGCGGGGTCGATCCCGTATGGTGAAACCGACCATGGAGTAGTGGGGTCGAGAGCCTGCAACAGGTAACTTCCCGGTTCTCCTCACTTCACCAGCACATCTACTCTGTTGCCTGCACCCATCACATATGGCCCGCCTACATCCAAGGTTTGAATATTTTGAACAGTATTGCCGTCATTTGCGATGATGTTTAAGCTGTGGCCTTCCAGTGCTACAACGAGCGTTAAGCCGGCTGCTGCATTGAGCAGCCTCCATCTCTGCACCTCGCCTGGTCGCATGCGTAGGGTTGGATTAGTTACACCATTTGTAGTGATAAAAAATTTGCTATTTTGAAAAGTTGCCCCAAGCCCGTTAGTTGCGTTCAGGTCGGAGTTTTGCTGTTGAGCTTCCATGTTTACAAACGGAGTCTTTCCTTCCTGGTCTGTGCGTATTACCTGAAATGCCATAAGTACTTCTTTGGCCGCCCTCACTTCCGGAACTTCGTCAATTTCTCCTTTGCATCCCTCAATTACAAGAAAACCTGCCATCCCTCCAAAGAACTGAAAACTTACCGAACCATGCTTGTGCGGGTGATACCAGTCTGTACCGCACTCATGGTTAGATGGTATGATTACCTCGACCGGATTGACTGTATTCGGCTCCATCTCACGGAATACATTGTCGGAAATGCCCCCGGGATCTACGGTCAGTCCGTGTGTATGTATGTTTGTAGTGAACGGATCGTGAGGGAAAGCTCCCATCCGTTCTTGTTCGGGGTTTCCGGGAAGGTTATTTATCAAATCAATCTGAATGGTATCCCCGGGTTTTACCCTTAGCGTAGGTCCGGTCAGCCTACCCTCGTACGTGGGTGTTTCAACCTCTATGTTTTCCCCCGTAGCAGCATATTTAATAACGTTTTTTGATTTTTTTGCTTCTAGTGTAGTTTGAAGTACTCCTTTTGATGACTTTTTAACCTCAGGCTGCGGAAAGCTTGAGGACCTGTTTCTGTCACATCCCACTATTACCCATATGGCTATTATAATAGATAAAACAAATACCCGTGACTTTTTCATCCAACCATCCTCCTCTTTCAAAAACCCTCCTCAAAACTCTTTGGAGAAAGCATAATCTAAAACATATAGTTCAAAAAATCAATGAAGTTTAAAAAGCGTTTTTAAGATTTTTATTGATTGGTTGTAATGATAAATATCTATTTTTAGTTCAGAAAGGAGCATAAATTGGAAGAAAGAATGTTTACCGTTGTGGCTACATTCAAAATTAAACCGGACAAGATTAACCGCTTTAAACAATTAATCAGTGAAGTTACTGAATCTAGTGAAGCTGAGGGTTTATATATATTATATATAGACTGGATTGGCCCAACCTTTTCAGTAAAGTATTTCCGTTTGATGAGGCGCCCGCCGCACATCGATTCATCGAGTCGCGGAAGAGTACCGGCAAGGTGTTATTGAAGATAGTTAAAGGAGGTAAAAATGAGTGTATCTGAAAAATCACCGCATCTTCTTCGAGCCAAAGATATAGAAGGTATGAAAGCAACCTTTTCTCACCCCTGGAACCCAAAATCGCAAATAATCGGGGCTCGACTTGGCCCGGAAGTGGGGCTGAAACGGACCGGAGTGAACATTGCTACCGTACCACCTGGAAAAGAATCATTTGTTTATCACTCTCAATATCGAGATGAGGAATGGATATACGTTCTATCCGGCAGGGGCATAGCTGAAATAGATGGAAAAGAATATGAGGTTAAGGCCGGGGATTTTATGGGATTCCCTACACCCGGCGTCGCTCATCATCTGAGGAATGAACGCGAAGATGATCTGGTTTATTTGATGGGTGGTGAAAATCACGAGATTGAAATTGCCGACTTTCCAAAACTTGGAAAGAGGATGCTTAGATTAGGAGAGAAGGTTGAGGTATATGATATTTCCGACGCAAAAGGATTTGGTCCGATGGAGAAAAAATGAATGGATGAAATCAAATTAGATCTATCGCATATTTCTTTAAATCTTCTATAGATACTACTTTCAATGCGGACTCATGAGTGGAAGCCAGAACAACCGTCGGTGGTATGCCGTCTTCCAGAGCCTCTTTCCACCGGAGCGCGCAGAGACACCATCTATCGCCAGGCTTTAATCCCGGAAACTCAAATTCAGGTTTGGGTGTAGTCAGATCGTTTCCTCTGAATTTGGAAAACTCTAAAAACTCCTCCGTCATTTCCGCACAAATAACATGAAGGCCCAGATCCTCGGGGCCGGTTCTACAACAGCCGTCGCGGTAAAAACCCGTCATTGGCGTTGTGCAACAGGTTTTTAACTTGGCACCAAATACATTCTTCTCGTCTGGCATAGTGAAATCCTCCGTGTAACGAGAATAGATGGACTAAGTCTCGATGTTTAATATTCAAAGCCTTTAAGTAACGTGAGTTCGATTCGAGAGTATATATTGTAAGAATCACAAACTTGCAAATAGCCAACTGGGTAGGCAACGAGTCTTGCTCGTTGCCTTTAACCCACCAGCAAGACTTGTGGGCTATCCAAAATTTTCCACTCTTGAGCAGTCATATCGAACACACGCTACTTATTGTTGCAATCGTTGATATTTTGCCACATAAATTTTCATGCGCAAAAATAATCGCGCAAAATTTCAACCTGTATTAAAAAAATCAAGATAAACAGTAGACAGAAAAGGTTTATTAATTTATGATTGAAAATAAAGCTCATGATGAAGAAAATCACTGCGATAATAATAGTCGCTTTTCTTCTCGTTGGTTGCAAAGGAAGGGAAGAAGAATCCTCTTCCTTCACTCCACACAAAAGAGATACGCTTTACATAAACATCGGTTCCGAACCTCCCTCTCTCGACTGGTCTCTGGCTACGGACAGCACTTCATTTACTATACTCAATAACATAATGGAGGGACTTACAAGATTTGGAGAAGACTATAAACCGGAGCCCGCTCTTGCTGAGAAGTGGGAGATAAGTGAAGATGGAAAAACCATAACTTTCCATCTCAGAAAAGACGTGAATTGGACAGATGGAAAACATCTCAGGGCCCAGGATTTTGAATATTCTTGGAAAAGGCTTCTTAATCCCAATACGGGTGCTGATTATGCCTATTTTCTCTACGATATAGAAGGGGCGGAGGCATACAACACCGGAAAGGAGACTAACCCGGATAAGGTTCACGTAAAAGCGCTGGATGACCATACGCTCTTAGTTAAACTGAAAAGACCCGCTTCCTATTTTCCAAGCCTTCTTACTTTTATGTCCACTTTTCCAATGAGAAAGGACATAGCCGAGAAATACGGCGTTAAGTGGACTGAGGCTAAGAATATAGTTACTCTCGGTCCTTTTGTACTTTCCTCCTGGCGTCATCATGAAAGGATGGTTCTGTCCAGGAACAAAGACTATTTTGGAGAAAAGCCAAAGATCGAAAAGGTTGATATAATAATGAACGAAAACGCCACATCCGCTCTTGCCCTTTATGAAAGCGGAGAGCTTGATTTTATTGATGGAAGAGGTATCCCACTGCTCGAAGTGCCCAGACTGAGACTCTCGTCTGAGTTTAAAACAGAGCCTCAGTTTAGAGGGAACTACATTGGATTTAATGTAAAGAAACCACCGTTTGACAATCCTCTTGTAAGGCGTGCTTTTTCAGCGGCAATGGATAGAGCAAGTCTTGCAGAGCTTATTCAAGGTGCTGGTACTCCCACGACCTCGTGGATTCCCCAGGGGATGCTTGGATATGACCCTGAGATTGGAATCAAGTTCAATCCCGAACAGGCAAAGGCCTGGCTTGCAGAGGCGGGATTCCCCGATGGAATAGGTTTTCCGGAAGTGAGCTTTTTGTATCCCGACGTCGGAAACAATGGAATCGTTGCAGAGGCGCTTCAAAGCATGTGGAAGAGATATCTGGGAGTGGAAGTAGAGCTCGATAACCAGGAATGGAAGGTATATCTGAGCACCCTTGATACAGACCCACCTACTATATTTCGCGCAAGTTGGGGAGCGGATTTTCCAGACCCGCACAACTTCATGAACCTTTTCGAGTGCAGTAGCGGAAACAACCGAACAGGATGGTGCAATTCCAATTTTGACGAGCTCGTGGAGAAGGCTGCAGAGGAACTAAATGCCGAAAAAAGGATTGCAACTTATAGAGAAGCTCAGAAAATACTTACTGAGAGCGATGTCCCGATTGCTCCAATATTTATCTCAATTCAGCAAAGTATGATAAAGAACTATGTGGCCGGTCTTGATCCCGACCCACTTGGGCTTGTCCTGTTCTATAAAGTGTATTTTCTCGACAAGAATTCCTGATAAAAGCGCCTTTAAGAACGTCTGAGTTTAACGCCTATCATGTAGAGAAGGTCATCAAGTGTGATGATTCCCGTGAGTTCTCCTCTTTTGCCAACTATCGGTATGCGGCGGATTCCATGGTCGTGCATCACTTTTGCAAGTTCGGCAGCCCTTTGTCCCTCCTTTCCGGTTACAATATTGTTTGTCATTACGTCTTTTACCAGGATTGAGTTTACATCTGCATTCTTGGCTACGACTCTAATTGCTATATCCCTATCCGTAATGATTCCTACGGGTTTTTTATTTTGAACGACAACTACGCTTCCCACATTTTTCCTTCCCATTAGTCTTGCTGCTTTTACTACAGTGTCTTTGGGACCAACCGTTACCACTTTCTTCTTGGTTATCTTTCGCAGATGCATTTTTGTACCTCCAATGTGCCCTTTATTAGGGGCATTTTTATTAGGGCGGACCACCGTAGTCTGCCCCTACATCTCAATAAGAACTTTAGACGCTGTGCTTGCCGCGATTATTGCATCTTTCACCCTTTCTAATGAATACGAATTAGAAATAAGAGAAGCTACTGGAATTGTACCGCTCTTTAGCATCTCAATTGCCTTATCAAAAGGACCGCATCGCGAGCCCTGGATACGGATTTCATCCACAACTGCCTTTGTAAAATTAATACTTGGACTGATCAAGCCGCATGTGGTTTTAAGAGCTATAGTACCACGAGGACGGGCTAATTCCAAAGCTAGGTTGAGTCCTTCCGGAGTTCCCGTAGCCTCAACCACTATATCGGCACCAATTCTGTTTGTAATATCCATAATTTTTTTAACCGAATTCTGGAGAGAAGAGTTTATAACCTCGGACGCTCCGAACTTTTTAGCCCTCTCTAGTTTCCACTTTGAACGGGATATGGCAATCACTCGTGCGCCGAGTGAATTCGCCACGTAAGAAATTAAAGTCCCAAGACGACCGGCTCCCAAGACCGCTACCGTATCACCTTTATTTACAGGAGTAAGCTCGAATGTTTGAATCGCTGCAGCAAGCGGCTCGACAAACACGGCTTCTACATCTGAGATTTCTGGAGGCAGAACGTGAACGCTTCCGACAGGAATCCTGACTAGCTCGGAGAATGCTCCGTCATAAGAAATTATCCCAACCACGGTTCTTCTTGAGCAATGATTTGAAAGCCCTCTTTCACAGAATTCGCATAAGTTTTTATTGCTATAAGCCAGGCAGGTGTTGTTAATCTCTCCTACTACTCGTTTTCCTATAAGTTCTTTTTCTACTCTATTCCCGACCTCTATAACCTCGCCGCTGAATTCATGTCCGAGAACAAGAGGGAGCGGGACTTTATATTCACCGGAGAATAGAGCAACGTCCGTCCCACATACCCCTGCAAATTTAACTTTGATTAGAACCTCGCTTGGATCGAGCCTGGGTTCTTGACGTTCTTCTATTTTTATCTCTCCTGGAGAGACCATTAACGCAGCTTTGTACATTTTAAGTTTAGCCACAAAGACACGAAGTTAAATAGTTTTTAGTTGTTAGTGGTTTAGTCATTAGGTTAAAAACTAAGAGCTATAAACTAAACACTTCAAACACTTCTTTGTGTCTTAGTGCCTTAGTGGCGGAATAATTACTTCCCCTTGAAATAAGGAATTATATCCTTTGCATAAGTTTTAAGAGCCTTATTCGCGTCAGGGCTGAATCGGTAGAAAAGAACAAAGTGCCTTACGCCTTTATCTATGAATTTTTCTATTTTTTTTATGCAATCCTTTTTTGATCCGGTTATTGTAAAGTCCAATACTGCTTCTCTGGGGAAGAACTTCCCTATTTCTCTAAACTTCTGCCTTCCAGCCGCATCCTGAGGAACAACATTGAAATAATTGAGACCCCTATACTCCTCTGGAATTTCAACATCGTAACCTGCTTTTTTAAGCTGCTCCTGCATTATTAGGACGTATTTGAAAGGCTCGAGTGTTTTGTAAGCCTCATCAACGTTCTTTCCAACTGACGTAAACACCCAGAGAGCCGAATCAAAACTGTCATCCAGTGTGCGTCCTGCCAACTGCGCGCCCTCTTCAACAGCCTTAAAATATTCTGCATAGAGGTCAGGAGTTAGGTCAATTGGAAGCCAGCCATCTCCCAATTCCCCCGTAAGACGCAGACCTTTCGGTGTATGGGTTGCAATATACATGGGAATTTTATCTCTTTTATAGGGCTTTACCTGAAGAAAGGCATCGGAAAGAGTGTAAAATTCCCCGTGAAAATCTGTGGGCCCTTCGGTTTTCCATAGCCTTTGCATGACCTTCATGGCTTCCCGTAGTCTGGCAAGAGGGCGATTCCACTTTATTCCATAGGCATCAAGGTTCATTGACTCTCCAACGCCAAGCGTTAGGGAGACTCTACCCTTTGAAAGGTGGTCTATGGTTGCAAGACGCTGCGCAAAGACAGCGGGATGCATTCTATGGGGGTCGGAGACCGTACCAAGGCTTATGTTCTTTGTTTTCAATGCAGCGGCTGTCGCCACAGTCCATGCCTCATGGGCTTCGGTTGGCGATACAAAAACAACGTGGTCGGGATACCATACGCTATCAAAACCGAGTTTATCTGCTTGTACTGAGAACTTTAAAAGTCCGTCCAGGTCCGCTCCTGGCATAGGAGCGGAAAGTCCAAATTTTATTTCTTTTCCCATTTTTTCACCTCGCAAGAGAAATTAAGTTTCCATTATAAACAAAAAAGTCTATGAAGTACAAGGGTTTTACCCTAAAGGTTGTACAGTCTACTGGTTGTCGAATGTGATTGTTTGTATTTAGACAGACCAATACTATTTCGATGTTGGGTGTTATCCTATCAGGGATCAAAATATAATTCCCGAATTGGTAGGAGCGGCTTCTAGCCGCGACTTTAGATCGCCCCAAGCCTGTCCTGAGCAAAGTCGAAGGGCCTGTCCTGAGTACGGCGAAGGAATAAACTCCCCGAAACAATCTGACAAGAGGTGTCATTCCGAATCCTTCGCTATCCTCAGAGCTTGTCCTGAGCGAAGCGTAGGAATAAACTCCGTGAGGAATCTTGTTGGTTTCAGGATGACGGGAGGAACGGTCGAATGACAGTTACTTTATAGGAATTACTAAACTGGGTGAAACTTACCTCGACGTTGTCTGTTTGGTCAAATTTAGATTTTTACAGATTATAGTGCTTTTTCTTTTTCGATTTCATCCAGCATCTTCTTTCTTTGCCATTCCTTTATAGCCATTTTGACGGTGCTAATTCCAAGGGTTGTGCATCGGGGGCGCGTCATTGCCAGGTCGCGTCCGATTATGTCTGTAATAACCTCTGAACTCATGGCCTCCACTTCGTCCACAGTTTTACCAACAACCATCTCGGTAATCATTGAGGTTGCAGCCTGACTGAGTATACATCCTTCCCCTTCAAAGCTAACTTCCTTTATCAGTCCTTCATCGTCTATTTTTAGATATATTGTTATAATATCCCCACACCCCGGATTTCCACCTTTTTTAACCACCTGGGCATCCTCCCTGGCGCCATAATTCCGGGGGTTCTCGTAGTGGTCTAATATGAACGTCATTAGCTCTTCCCGATCCATAGCCATATTTGCTTTACCTGCCCCATAATCATTTTATAATTAAGATGCACCCAAATAGCCTTGTGATACATCTTAATCGAATTTTCGTTGTATTTATCCGGGTTAAGGCTTTTCAATCGGCGCCCTTACAAGATTGCCCCACTCCGTCCATGACCCGTCGTAGTTTCTCACATTCTTGTATCCTAGAAGATAGGTTAAGACAAACCAGGTGTGTGAAGACCTCTCACCGATTCGACAGTAGGCAACCACATTGTCATCCGGTTTTAGTCCTTGCTCTTGCTCGTATATAGCCTTCAGCTCATCGGAGGATTTAAACGTCCCATCCTCTTTTGCCGCACGCGCCCAGGGAACGTTCTTGGCTCCGGGAATATGTCCGCCTCTCAATGCTCCTTCCTGCGGATAAGCCTCCATGTGGAGCAATTCACCTGTATACTCCTTGGGTGATCGAACATCAATAAGCGGCTTTTTTGACCCTATATGCTTCGTTACGTCATCACGAAATGCCCTGATGGATTCGTTGGTTTTGGAGACTTTATAATTTGTTTTTGGATACTTGGGAACATCCTTAGTTAAAGGACGCTTCTCTTCTATCCACTTCTGTCTTCCCCCATTCATAATCAAACACTTTTCATGTCCGAGGACCTTGAATGTCCAGAATGCGTAGCACGCCCACCAGTTATTTTTATCCCCATAGAAAACTACGGTAGTATCGTTTGCTATTCCTTTCTCCGACATCAATTGCTCAAATTTTTCTTTATTCACATAGTCCCTGATTAACTGATCTTGAAGTTCCGTCTGCCAGTCAATTTTGATAGCGGTTGGCGCGTGACCGACGTCATAAAGAAGCACGTCTTCATCTGATTCGACTATCCTAACATTTGGGTCGTTTGCATGGTCAACAACCCACTGAGTGCTGACTAAAACCTCAGGATGTGCATATTCGCCCATTACTTTGCCTCCCTTTTTTTGTTATTTAGTATAAAAATATAACATGGGCGCAATATATATACCAAATTTAATCTATTTTAATTATTGAATTCTTTGAGGGAGTCGAGATACACTCTGTGTAATACATAACCAATCAGTATATTTTTTTTCGCAAAGGGTTTCTTATTCTGGAGATTTATGCTATCCTGAAAATATAACTGGGTATATAAGTTTGGTGTTTATCCTCTGAAAAAGGAGGGAACCATGTTAGAGAATTTGAAGGTAAGGGATTTAATTTCTAAAAGAGAAAATGTGTATTTCGTGGACGCAGACGATACGGCAGATATAGCCGCACTAAAGCTTCGGAACTTCAAGGTAAGAACCATTGGTGTAATGAAGAACGGAGAACTGGCTGGTGTTGTAGGACATAGCGATTTTTCAACTAAGGTTGTGGCTATGAGCAGGAAACCCTCGGAGGTAAAGATTAGCGAAATTATGAGTACCAATTTATTTACGGTCAAACTTGACTCATCCTTTTTTGAATGCCTAAAGCTTATGAACTCGCACCATATCTCTCATCTGATTATCCTGGACGAAAACGAAAAGTACTATGGGATGCTTTCGTGGAATGACTTACAGCAGAGATTGGTTGAGGAGCTAAAATATCGGCTCAAGATAACTCAGGAGTACGCTTTCGGACCGCATGCTGGTGAAGTAAATGCATTAGGCGATTAAGGTCTAGTTGTCCTTTATTATTAATCCAATTCTCTCTATCTAAATTCTAAAAAAAGATTACATCTGGGCTGAGGTAGCAATTTAGAGCGGAAATTTTAGAGAACCACTCAATCCAAAAAAAATCTGGTTTGCTTTTTTTAGCCTGAAAACTCTATCTCTCTTATCCTTTCAGGGTCAAATTCGTTAAGTAGTCTTATTTCATCTTCTGTTGGCGGAGGAGTAAAGGGAGCGGGAGAAACGGGGAAACCTGTGTTTTCCAATACTTCATCGTAGCTAGAATAAGGATGAATACCCTCTAAATTAAGCCCTCCGTTTTCCTTTCCAAAAACTGCAAGCGGGGTTATAACCTTATAAACATTTCCGCTAGCAGTAATTACGGGGCATTTCTCAACGAATGAGCGTTTATCATGTCTGGTTCTCCAGATGATAACCCGCCTTGTGTTTGGATAAATCAGGGCGCTCCCCGCGCCGCCCGTAAACTGAGCCTTTATTCTATTCCCATCAGCGATATGGCTCAGATTGAAGTTTCCGTACCTATCTATTTGTACTCCCGAAAGGAATGCAACGTCCAGTTCTCCTCGTGCCGACATATCAAATATGTTGGCAAGCGTGATGGAAGCTCTTCCCTCTTTAGAAAGTTGAAAATCGACGGTCGAACGCGGGGGAAAAGAGGGATTCGGATTGACCCTGCCGGGGATATTTAGCCATGTAAGATTTGGATTATAGATTTTACGTGCGAGCCAGATTGCAAAAAAAGGAAGATTCGATGCCACGCCCATAAACGCATTCTCAGCGTCTTTAAGAAGTCTTGCCATTGTTACAATCATCATATCGGCTCTGGAATATTCCATTGTTTCATCCATTCGATTTCGGATTTAGGTACTCGGATTGCGGAATAAAAGAGTTTTCTAAATCCGCAATCTGCAATCCGCACTCCGAAATCTCTAAGGTCTATACTCTTCTAAATAATTTTTAAGTCCCTCTCTATCTTTAATTGATAAATATCTCTTCACATCCTCGGAGGAATAGTCATAGTATGGATAACAAGCTCCCGGCAGTGCGCCTTTTGGAACCTCCACAACGGCAGCTACTTTAAAACCGGGGATAACGGCTAAATCCCCTTCTTGATTAATTTCCTCTCTCGGAACAATTTTTTCTGTCGTGAGGATAATCTTTTTTGCTGCTCGTGCCATAATAATATCTTCAAAAACGGGCCCGTAGATAATGGCGTTTCCTTCTTCATCCGCCTTTTGTACGTGAAGTACAGCCCAGTCAGGGTAAATTGCAGGAACGGTCAGAATCTCTCCATCACCATAGGGGTTATTCACGGTTTTAAATTTATTGACAAGATAGCTTTCACCTAAATTGGCAATCGGCATAAAGGGAACGCCAAAGGCTGCAGCTCTAAGGCTTGATATTACTGTGTAGCAGGAATTCTCTTCAAAACGTACCTTTGCTTCTTGAACTGCCCGTCTGAAGTTTGGGGCAAGGCCAAATTCGGCTTCGAAGCTTACATAACCCGCAGCAACTTCCTCCAGGCATCCCGCAAGGCAGAGCAGGTCAAAATCATAGTTTGCCGCTGTTTTCATAACCTTTAGACCGCTTTTCCCCTGACGTGCAAGCTCCCTTGCAAACGCCGAGGGGATACGCTGAAGAAGAAGTCCTCCCATCGCTAATCGCTCTCCATCTGATACAAGAGAAGCCGCTTCTTCAATCGTTTTTACCTTGCTCATGGACTTTACTCCCATTTTCTATTCTTTATTTTAAAGACTAGCACAAAATCAATTGTTCCCCAACTTTCCTTTCTCAGCCTGACTGTATAAATAGAGGACGCATATATGCTTTCTCTACTGGTTCACAAACAAGGCATATAGTGTAGTAATCAAGATTTATTCTATCGGACAATGTAAGTACTATTTTCTCCCTCTGTCAAAATTCTCAAGGCTATTACTCCTAGCGTCCCCACCGTTGTCATTCCGAACCCTGTCCTGAGCGGAGTCGAAGGAGTAGTGAGGAATCTTCTTGGTTTTCAGGATTTCTCGAAGGCTAAGATTTCTCCCTTTGGTATTCGAAATGACAGGAGGAACGGCCGAATGACAGTTACTTGATAGGAATTACTAAACTAGGTGAGACTTAGCTCCACATTGTCTGTTTGGTCAAATTTAGATTTTTACACTTTATAGACTATCCGTTTTTTTGTTTTGTGCCATGACTGAGGGGTTTTGAAATTCCTAAATCCAAAATACTAAAAAAGTACTATTGATTTGTTGTTCAAGGAATAGAGATAATTTGTTAGAAGTTTAACAAGGGTAAAGTTCAAAATTTAGTTAAAAATTTAAAACAAAAACAATTAGTATGAAGACTGTCGAACAATCCATCGCCGAGACAAATCTTAAAAGTAGCTCAAGATACTCAAGAATATTATCCCATATACAATATCTAAGTCTGATTCTTTTATTGCTCTTATTCGCAACCAATGCATTTGCCCAAACAGTCCCCCCAACAACGTTTATTGACCTGGAATATTCTTACGATTCAGTCGGCAACGTTACAAGCATAATAGACCAGAATGACTCACAGAATAACTGTTCGATGCAGTATGACAGCCTGGATAGATTGACTGGATCAACAGGCCCCTGGGGTCCCGGTTCCTTTAGCTACGATGCAATCGGGAACAGGACGAGTAAAAATATAGGATCAAACAGTAAAAACTATTCCTATAACCCTTCCGATAATCGTCTAAACGGTTATTCCCATGATCCTAATGGAAACTTGCTCCAGGACGACAACTTCACTTATGTATATGACTCTGAGAACCGCCTTGTACGAGTCCTAAGCGGTGCAAACGTCATAGTCGAATATAAATATGACGGGGATGGGAGGAGGATAACCAAGACTGCAAATGGAGAGACGACATATTATGCCTATGGTACAGGGCTAAACGTCCTCACGGAGTTCAACAGTCAAGGAGTCCCTAAGTTTGATTACATCTATGCAGGGAATAAGAACATAGCAAGAGTAAATTTCGATGCGAACGGCGCTCCTGAGAGCAGGACTTTTTATCACACAGACCACCTTGGTTCATCCCTGGCAATTACAGATGCGTTTACGACTGTGGTATGGAATCAGACCTACCTTCCTTTCGGGGAGAGCGGCAATGGGACAGGGACGTTAGCTAATAGTCATCAATACACAGGAAAAGAATACGAATCTGAGACTGGATTGTATTACTACGGAGCAAGATATTACCATCCAGGATTCGGGAGGTTTATGAGTGTTGACCCTGCTGGTGGAGACCTCACTGATCCTCAGAGTTGGAATAGGTATGCCTACACACTGAATAATCCGTTTAAATATGTTGATCCAGATGGTGAGGCTGCAGTCAATGTTCAAAAAATTATAAGCTTAAACAGTCAAATTAGGAACAAATTAGGTTTTGTCCCCAATTTTATACTTGATCTGCTGCTACCGGCGGATGCCGAGTCTCTTGTTGCAAGCTCTTTGCCTGGCCCACAAGCGCTAGGGACTGGAGTTGTATCGCAGGCAGCGAGTACAGCACTCTCAAATAGAGTGGTTGAAAAAGGGTTATCTTCCTCCATAGTAGCAACTTTTGCTGACGACCAAGCAGAACGCATCGTACTTCAAGAGGATTTGATTGTAAACCGCATCTTCAGTAAGATTGAAGGTGTAGTTGGGCGTGGCAAATCAGGTATCTTGGGACGATTTTTTACTACGGAGGCAATTGATTCATCTGCCCAAGCTACTCAAATTCTGTCACTCAGTCCTGAATTTAATGAAGCCTTGTTTATAGGAAAAGCAGTTATACCTAAAAGGTCAGTGATATTTCGCGGCAGAGCAGCAAGTTTATTTGGCCAGCCGGGTGGAGGTATTCAAATCTTTATTGAAGATCCATCGAACATTGGCTTCTATGGAATTAGACCATTGAAGTAAGGTAAAGCTAAATGAATCCACTAATTATTATTTTGAAAAAATTGTTAGAGCGCTATGGAAATAAATTGCCTCCCTTAGAGGAACGTGAACAACTATGGAAAGCATTAGCTGAAACATCAAATGAAGCTATTCTTACGGGGTTTAAAGAATACGTTGAGACAAATGCTAGTGAAATTCATGATACTCTCTTGGGAGAGATAGGAAGAATTTTATACGACTAAACTGGATTTAAAGAAATAGGGTCAGATACCGTCCTTCAAAGCGCCCCTTATTTTTAAGCGCACAATAAATAATAGTAATAGTTGGCTTTGGAAATTCCTAACTCTAAAATACTAAAAAAGTACTATTGATTTGTTGTTCAACTGATAAAAATGTCGTATTCACTTTCCTCTTGCTTTATGTTAGAGTGAGATTAAATTTTGAATTAGCTTTAACTTGTAGGAGGTATTTTATTCCGAATCACCGAAATTATTAAGGGGTTTTTTCGTGAAATCGGAAAATTTAGGGGAAATCTTAGGAGGTATTGGAAAAGCAAGCAAAGGACATCGGGGAAAATGTCCGAAATAACTGGAGCTTCCGTGAGTACTCTTTCAGATATAGAACTGGTAAAACAAAACCTTCTTATGGTTCAATTGAATCTATAATTAAGAACACTGACATTAATCCTACATGCTGGTTAAAAAGGGGAAGAAAAAATGCCCAAACTAAATATAGAAATTCCACCTGAATATGATGAAAGCCGTAAA
>JACPIY010000020.1 GCA_016187835.1 Deltaproteobacteria bacterium
AGCATTTTTCATGAATATGGTGCAGAGGAAAGAAAGAACAGAAACAAGGCAAGAATTAAATTCCTCGTAGCAAGAATAGGCTTTGACAGATTTAAAGAACTTGTCATCGCCGAATTTGAACGAATTAAAAGACTTAAACCATTAAAAGAGGACCTCGAAAGATATGTAGAAAGTTTTCCTCAACCAGCTCCTGCTAAGAACGGAAGGGCGGACGGCGAAGAAAACACAAAACGCCTCAAGAACCCTGCTCATAAACCCAATCCAAACGATGAACTTTACAAGCTCTTTTTGCATAAATACACCTTTAGACAGAAGCAAGACGGATACTTCGGAGCCTATGTGAAGCCCCCGATAGGCAATCTGAAACCCGATGAGTTCAGATTCATTGCGGAGCTATCCGAGCTTTACGGCGCAGGTTATGTGAGAATAACACCTCGCCAGAAAATACTTCTCCCCTGGGTCGGTGAAGAATTCCTTTACGATGTTCATGCCGAACTAAAAAACCGGGGATTTGTGGGCGGTGTAAACGAGGCGATGCGTGAGATTGTATCCTGCCCCGGGGCGTATTCCTGCAAACTAGCTGTTACCCATCCATACAACCTTGCTGAACATATAGGTGAAAGGGTTGGAGACCTTGCCGGAGTGCGCGTCAATATCTCCGGTTGCCCTAATAACTGCGGGCAGCATCACGTAGGCGATATAGGGTTTTATGGAGCATCCTCGAAAGTTGAGAAGAAGCTCGCTCCTCATTATGTCGTTATGGTTGGCGGCAATCCATTCAAACAGATGGAGAAATACGGACATGTCATAGGAAAAGTACCGGCAAAGAACGCGCATCTCTTCGTGGAGTTAGTTGTCGCTTTTTGGAAGGAGAACAGACAAAACGGAGAGGAATTTTTCGAGTTTGTTGATAGAGTTGGTCTTGACGCCTTCAGAAGAATTCTAGCCCCTATATCGAAAGCAGACCCTAATGATCCCGGAATTTACGCAGAGCCCGGGATAGATAATGAATTCAAAATGGAGGCTGAGTCACGAGGAGAATGTATGGGGAGTCTTCTTGACATTATGGCTGTCGATCTTTTTAATTCGATAAGAAACATTTACGAAGCGGAAGACGATATGAAAGAGGAAAACTGGGGAGAAGTTAGAAGAAAATGCCTCGATTCCATACCCAAATGTGCAAGGATGTACATTTACCTTGACGGTATTGAACTCGAGAAAGAAGAGGATGTTCTTAGCGAATTTATCGCTCGCATTGCTCCGAGAGGCTGGCTCTGCCACGACTGGTCTGATGTAAAGGAAAAATACCTCGAGTGGAAAAACGCCGAAGATTCCAAAGCCGTTGCAGAAGAGATATACAACTATACAAAAGAATTCGTAAGCGATTGTGATAAAGCATTTGTAAGATTGCAACCTGACCTCAAGATTCAAGCCTGCTTGAAGAGCGGGGGAGAAGAAGCACACGTTCCTGGAGAGTAAGGGTGCGAAATTAAACGAACTTGGACAGAGTCAAAGCTGAATGTTCTTGCAGAAAATGTTTATGAATTTCTCACTTCTGGCAAGCTGTTTCTGGAGGGGCTTTTTTAAACCTAGTTAGCTTTGTTCTGTCCTAGAAGGAATCTTAAAGAAAGTTTTAGAAGAAGCAATAGGACTGAAGGTCGAAGAAATATTTTTGTAAGACGCCAAAGATCACTAGAGTCCAAATAGATTAGGGAATCCCATACACCTACTTGTGCTTTTAAGCAAACCAAATCTCCCTCTGCGCTTGCGTTTTTTATTAACACTTCGAAGTCGCCAGAGAAACTAGAAACCTTCAATTAACACCTCCTAGTTACTATTTATCCCAAACTGAAGTTTGGCAACTTATATACCAGAAATTCCCAAGGCTTTCGTTGTTATATTTTGAGTTTAATTTGTTGTAGTGGTGTCAGATGTCGTATTTTCTTACAAAATTAAAGTGCGTACTCACTATTAAAATTCGAATAACTTTATGACTTTTCAAACAGTTAGGTCAGTGGCACATAGTTTGCTTTATAATTCCCATGGAATAAAGTAGTGAAAGTCAGTTTAATAACGCAGGATAATTTGATCCGTAAAGATATGTTCTGGTGAAGATAATCAATTACTTTATAGGATTATAATGAAATGTTAAACCGTGAAATAGATGAGACATACTAGATTTTGGTCAACCTTAATCCTGAGTTCCCTGACCATTGTAGTGCTTATTTTTCTAATATGGGAACTCTTTGAGAATAGTTTTTTTAAGGATTTTGATTACAGGACTCTTCACTATTTGTACATTACCCGTGGATTTACCGTTTCTCTTCTTCTTGCTGGTTGGGCAACGTGGTTTGTTCTGAGAGAAAAACTCAGGTACCAACAGGGGTTTGATAAGATTATCAACAACTCTACCGATGCGATTTTGGTGTATGATGAATCTGGCCAGATAAGTACCTTAAACAAAGCAGCAGAAAGTTTGTTTTGTAATAATAGAAGGATTAAAAGCATTTGGGATATTATACCCTCAGAGAATAGGATTGATTTCTCTAAAAGGCTTGAAAATGTTAAGAATGGGGACAAGATAATAAACTACGAGACGGGGAAACTATTAGAAGATGGCAAAAAAATTCCCGTAAGTATAGGGCTTGTATATGTTAACGAAGATGGGAGATTTGTTGAAACAATAAGGGATATAAGAGAAAGCCTGATACTCAGAAATAAAATAATAGACCTAGAGAAAGCCCAGATTTTCGGAAAGATGGCTGAAGGCATAGCGCATCACATGGGGACTCCTCTTGCATCCATGCTTCTTAGGGTTCAGATGCTTAGAGAAGATATGCCGGGACACACGGACTGTTCAAACTGTTTAGAGAAACTCGATTTAATTGAAAGACAGATTTTTTATGGTCAAAAGGTAATTCAGAGACTTCTCAGGTTTGTAAGAAGATCTGAAAACGAGAGACAACCTGAGATAATTTCTCATCTTCTGGAGGAGGAAATAGAGATAATGAACCCCATTCTTAGAAAGCAAGGGATTGAGTTTGAGTTACACCTGGATGAAGAGGATTTAAAAATCTGGGCTGACAGGGATCTCCTTGCGCTTGTATTTGCGGATATAATGATGAATGCGGTGGATGCAATGCCTCAAGGTGGAAAGCTTTCCATAGTCGTCCCTAAGAAGGGTCCTGAGGGTCAGGTGGAAATAAAAATAACTGACACGGGGATGGGAATTCCAAGAGATATCCTTCCTCTTGTTTTTGAGCCGTTTTTTACAACTAAGCCCGCTGGAAAGGGGACAGGGTTAGGACTTTCACTAGCTAAGAGGATTATTAAAGACCATGGTGGAGAGATTTGTGTTGAAAGTATAGAAGGTAGTGGAACAACCATTTTGATAAGGCTTCCAATTTATTAGTGGGAAGAGGCACGTGCATACATATGACGTGCTTGTTGTTGACAATATTTAGTCATATCAATCTCTTATCAAAAGCTAACAAGTCGAGATAAAAATCAAACTCTATTCAGGAATAGATAAATTATGACTAGACCATTACCAGAGCCATTTGCTATTCTAAAGCGTGAGCATGATGAGAAGAAGAGACTCGAAGAACTAATAGAATCCGAACTCTTACTTCACATAAGAAAGGAGGAAGAGTGACTTTTTCCTACTCCTGCACATGGGAGATGAAGCAGTAAAACGGCTGTTAGTTCTAAGGTTACTTTCTATGCTGGCTTTAGCTGGGGTCTTGTCTCTGAAATCTTGGTTTATCTGGGACTACTTACAGGAGATTTCCATGTTGGTATAGGTTTATTTGCTGTTGCTATTTCTATCGTTTTTCACACATTAAACGCTTCGGTATCCCCATGAATTTTGTCTCACTCTTGTTTGTTGTCGGTGCTTTTTGGAGTGGTGTTATGAATATAGAAAACAGCGGAGCCTCTAAGACACAGATAATAGTTGCTGTTTCAGCACTAGCCTTATCAATTCTAACAAGACTTTTGAATATTCGTTTTACATAAATGAAAAAAGTCATGATATATTGAATAACGATTCAGTTAACAAAAACATAAATTCGAACTGAAGTCGGCAAGTTAAAATGATACAGTAAGATTTTTAAGGCTTTTAAAGAGAATCATAAAGTGATCCTTGACAATGTGTTATCTATAATAATTCAGCAATTCTCGGAGGATAAGAAAAAATCCTAGCTTCTCACTTAGCCAAGGTGAGAGTTTGATACAGTTGCCTCTGATTTGTCGAAAACGAATATCTTAAGAAAATGCGATTTATATTAGAGAAAACTCCTCATAAAAAGATACATTTCAGGGGTCTTTTAACTAAAATCAGTACGCAAAAAGAGATTAAACCCTAATCCGTAGGCAAAACCGGGATGATCTGCCATTTTCCCGCTCTTTCATCTCCGCTCCTTTCTACCCATTCCATACGAATACATCCTACACGAATACATCCTACAGGACAAGGTTCAATACAATGTTCTTCACTTCCACATTTATCTGGTTGAGTTAGTACTGCCAGATTATTAATGATTTCAAGACATTTTGGGCCACAGGCCTCCACACATATACCACAACCTGTACAGTAATCTATATCCACGACGGGTATCCATTTTAACAAAATTCCTCTCCTTTTTTTCTCCATTTTGATTGGTCTTAAAATTTGCAAGTAAAACGGGCCTCTTTATTTTTTCTCAATCTAGATTGCGCTTTTTGTTCTCACTGAAGATCCTGCAATTTATGTACCAAGAATTTCCCTAGGCTTTAGTTGGTATATTTTGGGTTTAATTTGTTATAGTGGTGTCAGATGTCTTATTTTCTTACAAAATTAAAGTGAGTACTCACCATGAAAATTCCAATAATCTTCAAGCATTCTATGCACTTGAATTGGTGGCATGGAGCTTGCCCAAATTCCTGAAGATAAATCAAAAGCAGGAGGGTGGAGAAAATGGTAGAAGAACTAATTCAACATATAAAGAACAAACTTCTCAATAATGAGGAGGCTCTGACTTTTGATGAAGCTTGTAGCCTTGCTCTTGTTGAGGAAGAATACTTTCTTGACTTAATCAGCCTCTCTTACAAAGTTAAAACGAAATATAATAAAAATGGTGTATATCTTTGTAGCATTATAAGTGCCAAGACCGGTGCTTGCTCCGAAGATTGTTCTTTTTGCGCGCAATCGGCTCACAATAAAACACCGATTTCTTCGCATCAAATGATTGATCCTCAATCTTTGCTCAAATCAGCAAAGGAAGTAGAAGGTTCTGGAGCCTCTGAGTTTTGCATTGTAACAAGCGGCAGGGGCCCCAATAAAAAGACTTTCAGAAGAGTTCTAGATGCTGTTTATTTGATTCGTGCTCATACTAATCTTGGCATTGGGTGTTCTCTCGGTATTCTGACAGAAGAACAAGCCAGGCTCCTTTCAAAAGCAGGAGTAAATCGCTATAATCATAACCTTGAAACCTCACGAAGCTTTTTTCCAAATATCTGCACGACCCACACATATGAAGAACGCCTGAGGACTGCTTATTTGGTTAAGGAAAACGGAATGGAACTGTGTTGTGGCGGAATTTTTGGGATAGGAGAATCCATTGAACAAAGACTGCAACTGGCCTTCGAGCTTCGAGAACTTAATCCAAATTTGGTTCCTATAAACTTTCTTAATCCACGTCCAGGTACAGCTTTAGCTAAAAGATCTTTGCTGACACCTTTTGAGGCGATAAAGATAATCGCTCTGTTTAGGCTTATTCTCCCTAGGAGCATTCTGATATGTGCTGGGGGAAGAGAAGTTGTTCTTAGCAACCTCCAACCTTTGGCTTTGCTTGCCGGAGCTAATGCTCTCATAACTGGGAATTATCTTACAACACCAGGACTTTCACCAAAACAAGATCTTCAGATGATTCGGGATTTGGAATTGCCTGTGTTAGACTACGATTAGCTAGTCAAGTACGAATCTACAAGCTTCTTGATGCAGGGAAAAGCGCAAGAATGTGAAAAAACTATATTCGAATTTCCACCTTATACCCAAAAGCCACCTCATTATTAACGAGTCTAATCCTTTCTGGAATAACTTTGAAGAATTGAGCACCAGCGATCATTGGAGAGAAATTTCTGTCTCCAAAAATAAATTGTACAAAAGGATATTTTTCCGAATAAATCTTAATTGCTGTGGGTAATTCTTCCTGAGAGACCTTGCATACTTTTCCCTTTATTTGTAGTCCCTTAATCAACCTCCATTCGGAGTAATCCTTATTAATCGTAATAGCTACGTTGGGATTTCCAGAAAGATTTAGCGAGTGGTCGGATTTAGGGTTTGAAAGGAAATAAATTGTGAATTCATAGTTTGCGTAGAATAGAGAGGCAGCGTAAGGGTCATTGTCCCTTGAAGTCGCAAGACTCATTGTATGGTGGTTTTTAAGGAACTCGAGAACAGTCTCATTTACACACTTTTTCCGATCCATGTTTTACTTATTTCTTCTACAAGACGAACAATAACCATAGAGTTCAACCTTATGGTTTATAACCTCAAAATTATTCTTACTCGCAACTTCTCTCGAATAATGCTCGATTCTCTGATTTTCGAACTCCGTGATTTTTCCACATGCGATGCAGATAAGATGATCGTGATGCTCTCCCTCAAACTTAACCGGTTCGAATCTAGTCCTTCCGTCTCCGAAATTCCTTTCAAAGGCCAGATCGCACTCTTTGAAGAGCTTTAGCGTCCTGTAAATAGTGGCGTACCCGATTTTGGGGGAGAGTTTTTTTACTCTTTCATAAAGCTCCTCTACTGTCACATGGTGGCCAGGATAACTAAAGAACTCACTGAAAATGATATTCCTCTGCCTTGTTGATTTAAGGCGTTTTTTGGCAATATATTCTTCTAGTGCTTTTTTTCTTTTATTTGTCAGCTTCAAATTGATTACCTAAATACTTATACAATTTCATTTAGCAAAGTTTATGCCATGTGCAACTTCAATATTCCTTAGGATTATTTTCTTAGAACAAATACTATGGGTGTCAGATTGTAAGAATATCTGACAGAATTGCGGCATTCTCTAAACCTTTCCAATAGAATAGAAAATAGACACTTTGACTCATGGAATACTACACAGCGGCAATCCATAGAGTGTTTTCAGTTAGTTACTAAAACATCCCTCTTTAAATTAAAAAACATCTATTAATTTAATGGCACACAAATTGCCATTTAAAATCTCGACCAGTAAAAAGAAACACCTTAAAACGCAATGAAAAAAGACAACCAGGTTGATTTTTCTCTCACTCCTTTCATCGTAATCTGGGAGGTTACACAAGCATGCGACCTTTCCTGCATTCACTGTAGGGCCAAAGCAAGACCATGGCGAGACCCACGTGAGCTTACAACTGAAGAAGGTTATTCACTGATAGATGAGGTAAAAAAATTCGGCTCGCCTCTTTTAGTATTTACGGGAGGCGACCCTGTAAAACGGGAAGATTTATATGATTTAATAAGATACAGCGTTAGTAAGGGACTCAGAACCACCGTATCCCCAAGCGTTACTCCACTTCTTACAGTCGAAGCCATTAGGAAATTTAAGGAGTCGGGGATATCAAGAATTGCGATTAGTCTCGATGGCTCCCGCCCCGAAATCCACGATTCCTTTAGAGGGGTAAAGGGTAGTTTCGGATGGACTGTGAAAGCGATAAAAGATTGTGTGGAAGAAAAGATTCCAATTCAGATAAACACCACAGTAACGAAATATAACTCTGAGGATTTAATCAATATTGCGCATTTGATCAAGGATTTCGAGAATGTTGTCCTCTGGAGCATATTTTCCCTCGTCCCAACGGGCAGGGGAAAGAAGGAGGACGGAATTTCTCCTGAAGAATACGAGGCGGCTTTTAATAAAATGTATGACTTATCAAAAACTATGGCTTACGACATAAAATCCACTGAGGCTCCTCATTACAGAAGACTTTTCATTCAGAGAACGCTTGCCGATTCGAGAAATGCCAAGCAGTACACTACCCAGGACAGAATAAAGGTTAGATGGACTGATACTATAGGCAGGGCATCGAGGGGAATAAATGACGGAAATGGATTTGTGTTCATATCCCATACCGGGAAGGTCTTTCCAAGTGGGTTTCTGCCGATTTCTGCTGGAGATGTAAAACAAAATAGCATAGTAGATATTTACAGGGATTCTCCCCTTTTTAAGGAACTTAGAGATTATACAAAACTCAAGGGCAAATGCGGTGTTTGTGAATTCAGGCGGGTCTGTGGTGGATCAAGAGCGAGAGCATTTGCCGTAACGGGCGATTATATGGAATCGGAACCTTACTGCGTTTATATACCTAGAAATTATAAGCAAACCAACTCTGATGGATAAATCGTACATTAAGCAAAAATTTAAAAGCTGTCTTACTTGTACTTTAAGATCTGGCAGTATATTTTCTGATCTAGATCATTCGCGTCTAATAGAGCTTGATCAGATGCAGCAGAGAGGCATTTATCCTGGAGGTGCTATTCTATTTACAGAAGATGAGCAACCACGAGGAGTTTACTGTATTTGCTCCGGGAGAGTAAAACTTTCGATCATTTCGTCCAACGGAAGAGCTGTCATCGTCAAAATAACTACAGCTGGTGACATCATAGGAAGTAAGGCATTACTATCAGGTAAACCCCATAGCCTGATAGCAGAGACACTTGAACCGAGCCAAATAAGCCTCATAAATAAAGACGACTTCCTCAGTTTCTTGAGTAAAAATGGAGATGTTAGTTTGAGACTGGCCCAGAAGCTGAGTAATGAGCTTTATGAAGCATATCAAGGTGTTGGCAATGTAGCGCTCAAACAATCATATGAGCGGCTAATAGAGTTGCTTCTGAGACTTTGCCAAAGTCATGGCGAGCCAACCCCGGATGGCATCATCCTTAGAATAAACTTAACTCAGCAAGAATTGGCTGAAACGGCGGGAATGTCCAGACGAACCCTCACCCGTTTGCTCACGAAGCTAAAGGAACTACAAATAATCGAGTGCCGAGGGCGCCTCATAATAATTCGTGATAAAGTTGCACTTGAGAAAATCCTACCGTCAGAAAACTTGTTCTGACCAAATCCTGAATATTTCAACGTTATTACTTATAGACTGTGGGTCAAAATTGAGACAAATGTCCCAATATTAAGAGGACATATGACCTTGATCTTAAACTCCAACTATTATAAACAACTTAATAAGAGTCATGAAAGGGAAAGATTGGCAACTGGAAGGTGTAATTCAGGAATGAACAAATCCTGAGGGAATATAATTATACATTTCATTTCCAACTGTTCAGTAAAGGCGCTGACGCTACAACATTCTTAACAGGCCGGGGTAAGAGAGACCATACGAATCTTTTTGGCGGTGACGTTCAGAGTTCCGCTTTTTCTTTTCATATGGTGTGGGAGATTTTCAATTGTTTCTGAGATCAACTCTCTCTTACCTTGGCTTCTCTTTCAGACCTGCAAACCTTAGTTGATCCAGGGGTGATCTTACAAAGATAGAACACCTATTGACAGGAAGTTAATAAAACCTGGGGAGGTGAACCATGCTAATATCACGAAACAAATTTAAAAGTTTTGTATTTGTATTATTTTTGCTTTCTTTTTTGTTTTTGCCTAGGGGTACTTTTGCTGCCGTTTTTAATGTTACAGACGAGACAGAGCTACAACATGCTCTTACTACAGCACAAAACAACGATGAAGACGACACCATCAATATAGCGGAAGGGATATACGATACCGGCGGACCGACTTTTACTTATGACGCAGCGGTAGGAGAGAATAATGCTCTCACCATAGTTGGAGCAGGCGCAGGGGCAACCATACTTGATGGAGGCGGTAGTGATCAGGTGTTACGCATTGATACTACTGGTTCTGCAGATGATTCTAACGCCAACATAACCGTAATGGATCTCACTGTCCGAAACGGTAATACTGATGATGTTCCAGGTATCATATCGGACGGAGGAGGTCTTAGTATCTCAACCCATTCTTCAAATGTTACTATTGAGAACTGCGAGTTCATTGATAATTCTACCGACGACGCTTCTGGAGGAGGAACTGATGTAGCTACCAGTTCGGGAGATGTAACCCTAACTGATAATACATTTACAGATAATTCTGCTCTTGATGGTGGAGGAGCTAGTGTTGGTACTTTGTCTGGAGATATAACACTAATAGATAACACATTTACAGATAATTCCTCTATTGCCGGTCAAGGAGGAGGAACTGATGTTGATACCGATTCAGGAGATATAACCCTAACTAATAATACATTTACAGATAATTCTGCTCTTGATGGTGGAGGATTTCAAGCTGAGACTTTTACTACAGGAGATATAACGCTAAGTAATAACACATTCACTAACAATTCTGCTGTTGATGGTGGGGGAGCTTTTATTGATAACGAGGAAGGAATCACAACACTAACAAACAACACATTTACAGACAATGCTTCTACTCGTGATGCAGGAGGAGCTTTTGTTCGGGTTTTGACCGGTGCAGGAGATGCAAACCTAACAAATAACACCTTCACCAACAATTCTGCCGATGGAGACGGAGGAGGGCTGTTTGTATCTCTTATTGATGACTCCTCTACTCTGGGCATCTTTAACAATATTATCCGGGGTAATACTGCCGGAGTAGACGGAGACGACGTATTTATACGAGATGATGGAGATCTTAATAATGCAGGCTCACCTGTGAATCTGTTTACTAATGATTTTTCTGACTTTTTTAGCAACTGTGATAGTAATCTGCTCTGCACATAAAACATAAATAGTGGGGGTAATATAGATGAAGACCCTTTATTTGTAGATCCGGCAAATAGAGACTTTCATCTTCAAGAAGGCTCCCCTGCGATTAATGCAGGAGACTCTGCTACCCCTAATCTTCCTAATACGGACTTTGAAGGAGACCCAAGGATAGTTGGTTCCGCACCAGACATGGGTGCTGATGAGTTTATCGGAGGAGCTGGAGGTGGTGGAGGAGGTTGCTCTATTGCCCAAAGTAGTGCTCCAGTATCTATTCCACTCTATCTTCTTATACCGGTTTTTGTTGTGATGACTAGGGTGTGGAGAAGATATAGAAGTTAGTTGGAATTCGGTTTTACGAATAAGAGGTGAGCAAGACTGTTCTGATTTGGATAAGTCATGAAATTGTACAAAGTATATGGTCTTTACATCAGAACCCAGAAGCAAGTTTATGTATTTTTGTAAATGAAATCGCTAACCTCTGTGAGGGATTTTCTAAAAGGGTAATTATATGGAATCAGAGCCCTACTGTGTTTACATACCTAGAAACTATAAAGCGAACTAATCCTAAGTATCGTGAGTTCAACTAAGAAGTGAACTTATCTAACAATCCTACAAAACAAGGGTACAATCGACCTAATGGTACAATCCCTAAAAGTTTAGCAACAATTATAACCCGTCCTTATTTATTTGCGGGGAGAAATTTGTTCAGGAGAGAAATCCATTGTCACTCGTTTATCCACAATTCGACATTTGACATTTGGGGAATTTAGTTCTATAGTATTCTAGAAATTACTATAATACTATAATTTGAAAGATGTTAATAAGAAGGAGGAGAAAGTGGAAAACATAGAAAAGCGGATTTATGAATTACACGCCTCGATGTGTAAGGTTTTTTCCAACCCAAAAAGGCTAGAGATCATAAATACCCTTCGTGAGGGAGAGATGAGCGTTAGCCAGATTTCAAAAAGGTTGGGGATTCCTATGGGAAACTTATCCCAGCATCTCAACATGATGAAGGAACGTGGCATTTTAAACAGCAGGAAAGAAGGAAACGTTGTCTATTACAAGCTTGCTAACCCAAAGATGCTTAAAGCCTTCGACATCCTTCGGGAGATTCTTTTTGAAAGGATCTCACAGGAAAGAGTTTTGATTCAAAGGGCTAAAAAATAATCTTTAAAGGAGGTTTTATATGGGAACGATAACTATGGTGCTAAACGATGCTCCCTATGGAATTGAAAAGGCTTGGAATGCCTTACGATTTGCTAACGTTCTTCTGGTTTCTGGAGAAAAGGTCAATGTTTTCCTTCTAGGTGATGCTGTCGTTGCGGCCAAAGCAGGCCAGGAAACACCAAAGGGGTATTACAACTTAGGGGATATGATAAAGGATATTTTATCAAAAGGTTGCACAGTTAAGGCGTGTGGAACATGCATAAAGGCAAGGGGAATAAAAGCTGAGGAGCTGGTAGAAGGAGCTCGAGTGGGAAGAATGCTAGAGCTGGCTAATTGGGTTAAGGAAAGCGACAAGGTTTTAACTTTCTAACTAAGCTTAGGACTTCTGAGAATTGGGGAAAGGAGTTGCTAAAAAGAGGTATAACCCTGTTTTAACGGCTTTTCTTATGGAGGGTCAGAAGTGGTATCACCTATGGATGGATTTATGAGATGCTATGATGACCAATGAGATGCCTGATTGAAAAAGGTGAGTGTGAGAAATGAGAAGAAGATTTGTTGAGTTTTCAGTCTTGCATCCCAAGCTAGTGATTTTTTTGATGCTTCTTGTAACATTTCTTTTTGGTACTCAGCTTCCCAAGATAAAAACCGATACTGACCCAAAGCATATGCTCCCTGCCACCTCCCCTGTACGGCAATACAACGATCAAGTAGAAGAATGGTTTGGACTTCACGCCGATGTGATGGTTCTTGGAATAAGAAACGATGAGGGGGTTTTTAATCCCGGAACCCTTAGGCGGATTGAGCAAATCACAGAAGACGTATTAAAAATTAGGGGTGTCATAGCAAGAGACGTAATCGGTTTCTCGACAGTGGATGACGTGGAATCATCCGGAGACGTTCTTGAAGCACACCCTCTGCTATCAAAGATTCCAGAAACTGAAGAGGAAATAGAAACTTTCAAAAAACACGTCTTTGGAAATCCGCTTCTAGTAGGGCGGCTGATCTCAAAGGATGGAAAGACTACAGCTATTTATATTCCCATTGAGAAAACTGCTAATGGTAAGGAAATCACAGACCAAATCAAAAGGATTCTTGCAAAGGAAAAAGGACCCGAAAAATTCTACTTAGCAGGCGACCCAGTGGTGAGAGACACATTTGGGGTAGAGATGTTTAAGCAGATGGGATTTTTTTCACCTATTGCGTGTATGGTCATGTTTGTTGTTCTCTTCCTCATGTTTCGAAACTGGACACTGGTTTTTGCCAATATGGCTGTTGCTATGATGAGCATTATCTGGAGCATGGGGCTTTTTATCGGATTGGGAATCCCTGTTCATATCATGAGCTCCATGAGCCCTGTGTTTCTAATGGCTATTAGTACCGATACAGTCCATATTTTTAACGAATTCTACTTTCGCTTTAAGGAACTTGGGAGAAAGAGAGAAGCGCTCTTTGAGACGATGAAAGCCGTTTCAACCCCTGTCTTTTATTCTGACCTTACAACTGCCGCCGGATTTGCCTCTTTAGCTATCGGTCACATTATCCCGGTAAGAATATTTGGTCTTTTGGTGGCTTTTGGAACCCTTGTCATACTTCTTATGAGCTTTACCTTTGTTCCTGCGGTGATGGCCCTTATGAAAGAGGAAAACCTGGGAAAAATCACCCTCAAGGAGGATGTTAAGGAAAGTAGAGCATCGGCTATCCTTTTTAAGATTGGAGAGCTAAGCCTCTATAATAGAAAGGCTGTAGTCCTAGTGGGGCTCTTCCTTTTAATTCTTTCCGTTTTTGGAATAAAGCAGATCAAAATCAATAACAACATGGTTACCTGGTTTAAGAAAAATAGCGAGGTTCGAATTGCAGACCGAATCCTTAATGAAAATCTCGGAGGAACCTCAACCCTCTATTTAGTTGCGGCCTCTTCCAAGGAAGACGCTATGAAGGAGCCCAAGGTTCTCCGCTACATCGAATCACTACAGGGGTATTTAGAAAAGCAGCCATTGGTGGGTAAGACCCTCTCTGTTGCTGACTATATAAAAAGAGTAAACCGTGTTCTCCATCAGGATGAAGCGAAATACGAAGTGATCCCGGAATCTAGAGAAGCTATAGCTCAGTATATGCTTCTTTTCAGCATGGCTGCAAAGCCGAGGGATTTAGACAACGTTGTGGACTACCCATACGAGAAGGCTAATATCATTGTGCAACTCAAAAGCTGGGATGCGGTAGATACTGGAAAGATGATTGAAGATGTAAGAGGCTACATTGCAAAAAACCCTTTGCCTGGCGTGGAATTTAAACCCGCTGGGATTGCTCATTTCAACATGGTCTGGAACCATGAAGTGCTCATCGGAATGCTAGAGGGATTTATCCTTTCTTCTATTTTAGTTCTCTTTCTTTTGACTTTTGATTTTAGGTCTTTAAAGTGGGGGGTTATAAGCTTTATCCCCCTCTTTTTTGCTATCCTCTTAATCTACGGCTTTATAGGGTTTGTGAGGAAAGATTTCGATATGCCTATATCAGTCCTCTCGACTCTAGCTTTAGGGATGGCCATTGATTTTGCCATCCATTTTGTGAGCCGATTTAAACAGAGGCTTAAAGAAACATCTAACATCGAGGATGCCCTTTTGTGGACAGTTGCACGTCCTGGGAAAGGGATTATGAGGAATGCCGTTCTCTTTGCCCTTGGATTTTCTCCAATGATTTTTGCAACTCTTACCCCTTATATCACCGTGGGATTTTTTATGATGGCCATTATGATTCTTTCTGCTGTAACCACCATTATCTATCTTCCAGCATTGATCTATCTTTTCCAAAGATGGCTCATTAGAGGTACGAGCCATAATCAAAATAAGGACTTTGGAGGTGTAGTAAGATGAGAAAAAACTCTATGGTAATCCCGGCTTCTCTATTTTTTATTTTTATCCTAAGCCATCTTGCTTATTCTCAGGAAGGTCTTCCGGCAGATGAGATAATTCGAAAGTCCCAAGCCGCCTTTTATTATCCTGGTAGTGATATGAAGACAAGGGTTCTAATGAAGCTCGTCACGAAAGACGGTAAGGAGAGGATTCGTGATCTTACAATGCTTAGAAAGAACTTGGACAAAGGAGGAGAGCAAAGGTATTTCATTTACTTCTATAAGCCACCTGATGTCAAGGATATGACCTTCATGGTCTGGAAATACCCGGGCAAAGATGACGACCGCTGGCTTTTTATCCCTGCGATAAAACTGGTTAAAAGGATTGCAGCCAATGATAAGAGGTCAAGCTTTGTTGGAAGTGATTTCAGTTATGAGGATGTATCAGGTAGGGATGCAGAAGAAGACAATCATTCCATTCTTAAAGAAGAAGTGTTTAACGGAAAGGATACCTATGTTGTAAAGAGTGTGCCAAAGGATGAGGGAAGCACCGACTATAGCTATAAAGTCTCGTGGATAGATAAGGAGAGTTTCATCCCTCTTAAAGAGGAGCATTACGATAAAAGGGGTGAGCTCTACAAGGTATTTACTGCCGATGAAGTAAAGGAAATCCAGGACTTCCCTACCGTGACTAAAAGGACGGTGGAGAACGTACAAAGCGGTCATAGAACCGAGGTAACCTTCAAAGAAGTGGGATATAACAACGGAATAGAGGATGAAATATTCTCAGAACGTTACCTAAGAACCCCCCCCAGAAATGGATACGTTGATAAAAGCGGTCGGTCTTCTTTTCTTTTTTCTCTCCTCACCGGTTTTAGCACTAGATGTTTCCATTCATGGTGTGGATATTTCTCTAGGTGGGTTCCTTCAGGGGGATTATACACAAAGGATAGTAGATGGGAATGATTTCATTTTAGCAGAGGAGAGATTTCAACTGAAACTAGAGGCAAGTTATAATGGGGTAAGTATCTTTACTAAAACTGATGTATTTTACGACGCTGTTGGTAATGAAGTGGGTTTAGATATAAGAGAAGCCTATCTCGATTACGTCTCAAAGTTATGGGATGTGAGGGTTGGAAGGCAGATAATTACATGGGGAGTTGGGGACTTGATTTTCATCAATGATATTTCCCCAAAGGACTTTCCTGCGTTTTTTTCAGGACGCCCACTTGAGTATCTAAAGAAAGGCTCAGATGCCTTTAAGTTTGATCTATATTTAAATGTTATCTCTATGGAGTTTATTCTCATCCCATTTTTTGAGAGGGATAATCTTCCAAGTCCGCCAAGGTTTTTCATTTTTGACCCCTTTTCTCAAGTCAAGGATAGGGAGATTAAAGAACTGGAGACAAAGTTGGAAAACACAGAACTAGCACTTAGGCTTTACCGTAATATCTTGGGGTTTGATGCCTCCGTTTACGCTTATAAGGGATTCTTTCGGATACCTGGGGTGAGACCCGATAATCCTGAATCTCCTACAAAACTTACCCTCTTTTTCCCTGAGCTTGCCGTATACGGAGCAAGCCTTCAGGGAAGCGTGTTTAGCGGAGTTCTAAGCTTAGAGGGAGCATATTATGATTCCCTTGATGATAGAGATGGAGATGATCCTGCAGCAACGAATTCTCAAACAAAGTTTCTCGTTGGATTTCAAAGGGAGCTTTGGAGGGATTTTACGGCTGAGTTTCAATATAGTGGAGAATATATGCACAAGTATGGTGAATACTTAGAAACACTACCCCCTGAGTTTCCAAAGCAAGATAGGTTTGGACAGCTTATGACCCTTAGGCTGACCCAGTTTCTTAAGTATCAGACCTTAAAGCTATCGTTTTTTGCTTTCTTTAGTCCGAATGATAAAGACTATATGCTGATACCTGAAGTAAGACACAATATAACCGATCACTTATGGGCAGCTCTCGGGGGAAACATTTTCGGTGGGAAAAAAGAGACTACTTTTTTTGGTCAGTTAGATAAAAACGACAACGTTTATCTTGTCCTGAGATATGAGTTTTAAAAAATAGTGGAATGCTGTGTTTTTCTACAGATAGAATGACAAATGAAAGTGAAATCGAGAACACAATAAATATAATTTCCAAATGCCGTTTTAAGGCTTAGAAAAGGGCTATTAAACAAGGGGGTAGGAATATGGGTAAATGTATTGTCATCCTAGGTGGTGGAACAGGGGGGCTGGTTGTTGCCAATCGGTTGCGCGGGGCATTGTCCAGAGATAATGATATTGTCCTTATTGATAAAGAGAAAAATCATCTTTTCAACCCATCACTGCTATGGTTGATGGTTGGATGGCGCGAGGAAGAAAAGATCCAAAAGCCGCTTTCTTTTTTGGAAAGAAAAGGAATCAGATTCATTAACGCCTTGGTACAGAAAATAGACTTTGAAAACAGAACGGTGCTTACATCTCAAGGAGATTTCTCATTTGATTATCTTGTCATAGCTCTCGGAGCGAGCACTTTCCCAGCGGAGATCCTGGGCTTTTTAGAAGATGCCTTCAACCTCTACGATTTATCCGGTGCGAAGAATATAAAAAAAGCAATTGAGAATTTTGACAAGGGTCGGATAGTTATACTCATTACCTCCACACCATTTAAATGCCCTGCAGCACCTTATGAGGCGGCTTTAATTCTATCCGGATATTTTAACAAAAGACAAAGGGATGTGGAGATAGAAATAGTTACTCCGGAACCGTTACCGATGCCTGTTGCAGGACAAGAGGTTGGCAATATGGTTGTCTCTCTACTTCAAAGCAGAAGGATCCGCTTCACACCTCAGTATCAAGTGGTCAAAATAGACCCGGCGAACAAAGAAATTTTATTTCAAGACGAGAAAAAGCTCTCCTATGACTTTCTCATTGGTATTCCACCGCACGGATTACCTCCTGTTTTGAAAGATTCACCCATATTAGGTGAAAGTAGATGGGTGAAGGTAAATCAGAGAACACTCGAAACCGATCTCGAAAACGTTTATGCGCTTGGTGACGTAACAGCGATTCCACTTACTGTTGGAAAACCTCTTCCCAAGGCAGGGGTTTTTGCTCATTCCCAAGCCGAAGTAGTGGCATATAATATCTGAGCCAAGATAAATGGCGTGTCTTCTAAAAAAGAGTTCGATGGTAGAGGATACTGTTTTATCGAGCTGGGAGATGGCAGAGCCGGATATGCCAGCGGAAACTTTTATGCTGAGCCAAAACCCGTGGTGAACGTGAAAAAACCATCTGTGCTGTGGCACTGGGGAAAGGTTATATTTGAAAAGTGGTGGCTCTGGAGATGGTTTTAAAAATCAAAAAAGAAGATAAGGATTTTTGTTCTTGGTTTTCTTTAGCTTTAATTTTGTATTTAGGCTTGGGGTTAGCTTTAAATCCCACAGAATCCATCACTGTTCTATAACCCTTATCGAAGTAAATCATTTTAAGTAGATGCTGTCTATTTACTTACCGTTGATTATTTGTTATCCAGTAGGTTTTAACTAGAACTGGTTGACAAAGTATACCATATCCCACACACCGCTCTTCCACCATTTGCCCCGTTTAATAAGACATCTAATCTTTTCAAATTCCGTCCGTCTTCTAAATAATATTCGACCTATCATTGGAATCATTTATAATTAGTGATGTTTAGAGGAGCTTAGGTAAGAGGAGAGTGTTACATGAAAGCAGGTATCTTTTTTACAGGGACAGGCCCAATTCTTATCTTGACCAGTTACGACTCTCTTTCCGATCCCAAACTGATTGAGAAACTAGCAGCAAAAGGGATAAAGAAGTTCATTGCTTATGAAGTTTCCGTGGAAGAGGTAAAAAAGAAATATGGAACTCATTTTGACATAATTATGGGTGACCTGCACCAGACGGACGATTTGCGAGTCCTCGACTACGATGGCCATCATGTATTCCATAGGTTCTCTCTGAAAGAGTTAAGCGAACCCACATACCACGAAGCTTAGAAGTGAACTTTGCTAATTTATAGGTCCTGTCGTATTGTTCTTTTCTTATATTCATAATAGAGAACAGGCACCATTGTTCTTGAGAGGAGAGTTGCAGCCACTTCGCCCGCTATCAGAGAAATTGCCATACCCTGAAAAATTGGGTCAAATAGTATCACGGATGAGCCTACCACGACTGCTGAAGCTGTAAGGAGCATGGGCCTAAACCTTATTACACCTGCTTCCACAATGGCTTCTTTAAGAGGTTTACCTTCGGAAATCTTAAGTTCAATAAAATCTACAAGTATTATTGAGTTTCTTACCACTATTCCTGCTCCGGCAATGAACCCGATCATTGATGTTGCTGTGAAAAACGCTCCCATTAGAGCGTGTCCGGGAAGAATCCCTATGAGAGAAAGTGGAATGGGAGCTATAATTACAAAGGGAATCATAAATGATTTGAACCATCCTACTACCATGACGTATATCAGGACCATAACTCCTGCAAAGGCAATTCCAAGATCTCTAAATACCTCGTAGGTGATCTGCCATTCTCCGTTCCATTTCATAGAGTACTCATCTTCAAATTTGGGTTGATCTTTAAAATACTGCTTTAATTCATAACCCTCCGGCAGTTTAAGTTCTTTTATCTTCTCCTTCATTTTGAGTATTGCGTATACAGGACTTTCCTCTGTCCCAGCAACATCACCACTAACATAGACAACTCCCTTGAGATTTTCCCCATAAATGGTTTTATCTTCTACAACCTCCTTTACCTTTACCAGTTCAGAGAGATTTATCTAAGCACCTTGGGGGCCCATAATCGTTACCTCCTTTAAATTGTCAATACCGGTTCTTTCTGCGAGTGGGGCTCTCAAAAGAGTTCTACGGGTTCCTTATCTTTTTCAATATGGGCCAGTCCTACAGTCATACCTCCCAATACTATTCGAAGTGTCTTTGCAACTGAATCGGTGCCTATACCGCTATAAGCTGCCTTTTCCTTATCAACATCAAATACTATTTTCTTTTTGTTGTCTTCCACATACCAATCAACGTCTACCACTCCGTCGGTTTTTTCAAATATTTCCATCACCTGTCTAGCTATTTCAACTTGCCTTTTGAAATCAGGACCATATATTTCTGCAACGAGAGTACCCAATACTGGCGGCCCTGGGGGTATTTCTACAGCTTTTATCCTTGCACTGTATTTGTCGCCGATTTCTTTAATGTCTGGCCTTATACTTTTTGCAATATCGTGACTCTGGGCCTTTCTTTTCCCTTTAGGAACAAAATTCACCTGGATGTCAGCAACATTGCTTCCTTCTCTAAGGAAATAGTGTCTAACAAGACCGTTAAAGTTAAAGGGAGCCGCAATGCCGATATACAATTGATAATTAGTAACTTCTGGAACTGTTCTCAGATATTCTCCAATCTCCCTTGATAAAGCTGCAGTTTCCTCGAGTGTTACCCCTTCCGGCATGTCTATAATAACCTGAAGTTCGCTCTTATTATCAAAGGGGAGCATTTTTACAATGACTACTTTTAGTGCTAAAAACATGACTGAAACCAGGAGAAGAAGAGCAATGAACCCATAGCTTTAATTCTCTTTTTGCCGCTCCCTAAAAGTCCTCGCAGGTTTCTCTCATAAACCCTGTTAAGAACGCCGAATATTTTGCCTTCTTCTTTTTCGCTTTCAACATTACTTTTTACACCTCTTAACACGATATAGCTTAGCCAGGGACTTATGATGAAGGCGATAAAGAGGGATACTAGCATCGCTGCGGATGCCCCGACCGGAATGGGATGCATGTAAGGTCCCATAAGACCCGATACAAATGCCATAGGAAGAAGAGCAGCCATGACTGTAAAGGTCGCAAGTATAGTTGGGTTTCCTACCTCATCCACAGCAAGCACTGCCGTTTGAGGATCAACTCTACTCATTCTAAAATGGCGGTGTATGTTTTCAACTACAACTATGGCATCATCAACAAGAATTCCTATAGAGAAAATTAGGGCAAAAAGAGTGACTCGATTAAGGGTGTAGCCGTACATGTAGCTTACAAAGATAGTAAGGGCAAGAGTTACAGGAACCGCTACTGCTACTACTATAGATTCTCTCCATCCAAGCGCAAATGCTATAAGAAGAGTTACAGAAAGAGCAGCGATAAACATGTGCTTAAGCAGTTCGTCGGACTTTTCCTTCGCTGTGTCTCCATAGTTTCTAGTCGTTTCTATTTCTATGCCAGATGGGATGATACTGCCTCGAAGTGTCTCTATCTTTTCGAGCATTCTTTCCGAAATGTGAGTGGCGTTTGTGCCTTTTTTCTTGGCTATTGCAATCGTCACCGCTTCGTACAAACCATCTTGTTCCATTGTAGAAGCAGGACCAAAACCCATAAAGACATAGTTCGAGGGTTCTTCAGGAGTATCGGTTACCTCAGCAACATCTCTCAGGTAAACAGGCCTAGTATTAGATACGGTAACTACTATATTCCCCACCTCTTCCGAATTCTTTAGAAATCCCCCTGTGTCTACTATGAATTCCTGATTGTTTGTTGGGAATGAGCCCGAAGGCAGGGTAAAATTGGCTCTTTCAAGCATATCCGCAATGTGAAGTGGAGAAATGTTGTATGCCCTTAGCCGTGGGGGTTCTAGATTTATTCTCACTTGCCTTCTTTGGCCACCAATTACATGAAATTCGGATATATCTTTGTCTTTTTTAAGTTCTTCAGCTATTTCAAGTGCTACTCTTCTCAGCTCGTAACCGCTGTATCTGTCACTCCAGAGAGTAAAGGTAAGAATCGGGACATCATCAATGGATTTAGGTTTTACCAGCGGCTCTGATACTCCGGGAGGAATCTTGTCATAATTGGACATTAGTTTGTTATAGAGCTTAACAATGCTATCCTCCATATCCTCGCCTACGTAAAACCTTACAATGGCGACGCTCATGCCGGGCTTTGACATTGTGTATATGTATTCAACGCCTTTTATCTCCCAAAGCAGTTTTCCCATTGGCTTTGTAACCCGTTCTTCCACCTCTTTGGCTGAAGCCCCGGGATAGGAGACAAAAACATCTATCATTGGCACTATAATCTGGGGCTCTTCCTCACGAGGTGTTACTATTATTGCAAATAACCCGATTAGAAGTGAGGAAATTACTATAAGGGGGGTAAGCTTCGACTTAATAAAGGCATTGGCAATCTTGCCAGCAATTCCCATCTCTTCACCATCAGCTACAGTTTGACGATTCCGCCATCTACAACCTTGTCTATTCCGTCTACAACGATTCTTTCTCCGTCTCTTAGGCCGGAGAGCACTTCCATGCCTTCATTGTATATCTTTCCGGTCTTTATAAGTCGGTAAGTTATAATTCCTTTGTCATCAACAACGTATACACCCACAAGTTGTCCTTTTTCTACAATCGCAACCTTTGGAACCAGTATAGTTTCTCTCTGCTCTTTTTGTATTAAAACCCTACCGTAAAGACCGGTTTTCAGAGATTCGCCGCCTATGTCAATCTTGACTAGAAAAGTTCGTGAAGCGGGGTCCACCGCGGGTACCATTTCGTATATTTGCCCGTTCAATCGTTTCTCTATTGAATCTATATTCACATTAACGGTAGTCCCGATTTTGAGTTTTTCCAACAATATTTCATCAACATTCACTTCAAACTTGAATGATGAGTTGTCTTCTACTGTAAAGAGCAGTGCTCCCGGAACGGCCATGCTACCAACTTCCATTCTTTTCTCTGTAATTATTCCAGAGATTGGAGCTTTAATTTTTGTAAAATCACGATTAACTTGAGCTTCTAAGAGAGTGGCTTCTGCTCCTTTCACCATCGCTTTAGCACGCTCGTACTCAATACCAGCTATCTTTCTCTTGGTTTCGATCTCGTCCATCTCCTGCTCGGATATCGCCATCTCGTCATAAGGGCCTTTATATCTACCATGCGTTGTATCCGCGAGGGATTTATTTTGCTTTGCTGCTTCGAGGGCTTTTAATGCCTCTTTATATCCTTCTTCCGCAGCTCTTACCCTTTGAGTAATGTCATGGTCGTATATTGTTAACAGCAACTGCCCTTTGACTACGGAGTCCCCTTCCTTGACCATAATAGATGTGACGGTTCCCATAACTCTACTCGCCACCAAACTTATAGTTTTTGCTTTCACTGTCCCGGAAGTTTCATAATACTCGTCTATCAGAGATGGACGAACCTCGATTACTGTTACACCATTGACTATCGGTCTTTCTACCTCTGTTTCGCCTAGCTTTTTATCTTCGCATCCAGATAGCAGTAAAACGACCGCAATAGTTATAACCAGTCTTTTCATGTGTTATCCTTTACAATCTACTCTTCTACTTCCAGGTCCTGCATTGTAGTTCCGCTAGTGAAACTTAGTCTTGCTATGGCGAGATGGTACCGGTTCTTCTTGGCTGTAAGGTTTGCCCTCGCTCTATCCAGATTCAACTGGGCATCGAGCAAATCCACAAGCGGAGACAAAGAATTTTCATATATTAGCTTTACCAGTCGTCTACCTTCATCAGCGGTTTTTAAAGCCGCCTCTGCTAGTTCGACATTCTTTTTTGCTTCCTCAACTCCGAGATAAGCCTCATAAACATTAAAAGAGACAGCTTTCTTAAATCCGCTAAGTTGTTCTTCTACTTTGGCGACGGTGTGCTTCGCTTTTGCCCTTTCGTATTCCCTTCTTGCACCATCAAACAATTTCCATCTCAGAAAAGCCATTATATTCCAGCTATTGCCTTCAGCGCCAAAGGGTGCATCATGATCGTTTAGCTGGTACGAGCCCCCGATTCCAATTGTCGGCAGATAACCCGATTCTGAGACTCTTATGTTGGTTTTGGCGTTCTCGTATCTTAATTCCAGAGACCTGATATCTTTTCTTGAAGATGACTTATCCTGGTAATAGTCAAGGTCCCTTAAAGGAATTTTGGGGATCTCAGTGTCTGTATCTACGGATTCGGACATACCAAGGAGAAGCCCCAATTCCCTTTTCGCTACGTTTAGGTCTTTGCTTGCACTTACAAGTTCCTGCTCAGCTTCAGTAACCGCTGTAGAGGCTCTTAGGGTGTCGGAATAGAGTCCCAATCCCTTTTTAAATCTGGTGTTTGCGATTCTTAAATGTTCTTTCGCGTCTTCCAGTGCCTTCTCTGCAACTTTTACAAGTTCCTTCACCGTCTGAACAATAATGTAGGACTGCAGGACTCTGAATGCCACTTCTTCCTTTTTTCTAACAAAATCTTCACTCTGTGCAAGGAACTCGTTTTTGGCCATCTTTGTTCCCAGCAAGTCTCTTATTGCTAAAATTGGTTGTTCAACTGACAGGGAGGACTCAAAGTCATTTAATGGGTCAGGATTATTGAGCGCTGAAATTTCAAAATCGGACTGGGAAAATCGTTCTTGATTCAACTTAAAGGAAAAAACGCTTGTAGGATTATCTGTCCGAACGAATTTTTCTTGAAAGGTTATTCGAGGGAGTAGAGAACTCCTTGCAATTCCTATATCGCTCTTCTCCGCCAAAACCGAATTCTTAAGAGCTCTTATTTCATGGTTATTTTTTAAGGCGATTTGTACAGCATCTTTAAGAGATAGCTGTTTTTCTTCTCCTAAGCTGCCTGCTGTGAGAAAGGATACTAAAATAAGTGTATATACCAGGCATGTTAGCATGTTTTCATCCTCTGTTAATACTTTAAATTTCAGCTATCCCTCTTAAAGTAACTTTGTGCAAATCTTAAACTTTAAGATGCCTTTGCCATGCCCTCAAGCATCTTTAGTTTGGATATTTCACCAAGGACTATCAATGTATCCCCTACCTCTATGATACTTCTGGATGTCGGACTAAATTCCATACGGCCATAGGGTTTCTTGATTGCTACAATTATAATACCTAGGTCTCTTCCGATACCGCACTCGTCAAGTGCAAGTCCCCCAAGTCTTGAGCCTTGTTTAACAGTTATCTCCTCCATTTGAAGCTCGATATTGCCACTTTTTGTCGCAAATTCTATAAAATCCATAACTGCTGGTTTCAAAATTATATGGGCTATTTTAAGTCCACCTATATAGTATGGTGATACCACTCTGTTAGCACCCGCCCTCAGTATCTTTTGTTCCGCATTTACCTCATTTGCCCTTGCGACTATAAATAGACCCGGATTTAGCTCACGAGCGCTGAGAACGACTTCGTCACTGGTGGCATCTCCCTGAAAAATAAGTATATCCTTATCGTTCGATGGCAGTAGATTTTTTTCAATAACTACGAAGCTAATGGCTTTGTCTTTAAGCTCCTTACATATTATCGTACCCATCCTTCCATACCCACAAACTATATAATGATCCGTTAGTTCTTTAATCTTTTTTTCCAATCTTCTCCTCCCAAGTACGTTTTGTAGTTCACCTTCTAAAATAACTCTTGCTTCTGAAGCCAATACATAAAGAATTATTCCAACCCCTCCTATTAAGAGAACAATAGTAAAAACCACTCCATAAGGAGAAAGATCATGAACCTCTTTATATCCCACAGTAGTAAGGGTTATTATAGTCATATAAAGAGAATCGAGAAAATTCCAACCTTCTATGACCATATAACCGAGAGTACCGAGGGTAATAATAAAACCAATAAGTATTACAGAAAATATAAGCTTACTTCTGAGTTCTTTCAATGAATAAGAATCTCCGAGTACTCTCAAATTTGGAAATTTTTCTTTTCTCTAGGCCTCTATAATTCCTCGACGAAGAACTGTCCTTTTTAAATTTTATCATAACTTTTATATCTAATATCAAACTCAGGTTAAATTCTGTCCTTTAAAATTTAAAGCATTTAGCAAATGTCTCTGTATCCGTAGTAGAAAGACCAATAGCTACTTGCTTAGCCTGAAAGAGAATTTGTGTTGACAAGGGGTTATTCTTGGTGAGATAATGGCAATAGGAAAGGTTTATTCATAAAATGGGATAATGTTACCGAGAAGTAACCGTGTCCATAGGTGCGGAAGGTATTTAGAGTAGGGGATAAATGAAACAGGTTTGGATTATCTCCTATTTTGGAGGGATAAACAAACTATATTTGGTTACTAACCGTTATTTAGACGAAATCTTGGCTGGTTAGACTAACTATATTAGTGGGTAACTAGAATGATACAATTTAATTGGGAATTCCCTTATGCCTCTAAACGTATGCCTCTTATGGCCCGTAATATTGTTGCTACATCCCAACCATTAGCAGCTCAAGCCGGTTTAAAAATGCTACAAAAAGGTGGTAATGCTGTGGATGCTGGTGTTGCTACCGCCATAGCTTTAACGGTAGTAGAACCCACTATGAACGGAATAGGTGGCGATGCTTTCGCTATTGTTTGGGATGGGAAAGAATTACATGGTCTCAATACTTCAGGTCGGTCTCCTGCTGCTTGGAATTTTGAACACTTTTCTCAATATAAATCTATGCCTCTATTGGGATGGGATTCAGTAACTATTCCTGGTGCCGTATCATCTTGGGTAGAACTATCTAACCGGTTTGGATATTTGCCATTTGAGGACCTATTTGAGCCAGCAATAGAATACGCTTATAACGGCTTTTTAGTTCCCCCAATAACCGCTGAAACGTGGAGTTCCGCCCCTAAAGTGTATAAAGATTTTCCTGAATTTGCTGCTGCATTTTTACCAAATGGCAGACCACCCAAGGTAGGAGAAAAATTTGAATTTAAAGCTCAGGCAAAGACCTTAGAACGGATTGCAGAAACAAAGGGTGAAGCTTTTTATCATGGAGATTTAGCAGAAAAAATAGTTGCTCATGCCAAAGCCACCGGTGGTTTGATTACAAAAGAGGATTTAGCTAGCCATCAACCGGAATGGGTAGAGATTATATCAATCAACTATCATGGATTAATCCTACATGAAATACCACCCAATGGGCAAGGTATAGCAGCATTACTTATGTTGGGCATCCTTGAAAACTGGAATATTCAAGACTATCCAGTAGACTCTGCAGATAGCCTACACCTACAAATTGAGGCTATGAAATTAGCGTTTGCTGATACATATCGGTATGTATCGGATCTATTTAACATGGGGATAGATTACAAAGACTTACTAAGCCCGAACTATTTATCACAACGAGCTAAGCTGATTGACTTAGAAAAGACTCAGGATCCGGGCTATGGCATCCCAGAGCATGGGGATACTGTTTATCTAACCACAGCAGATGAGAATGGCATGATGGTCTCTTTTATCCAATCTAATTTTTTGGGTTTTGGATCAGGTATTGTAGTACCAGATACCGGAATTAGCCTACAAAACCGGGGAGCTTGTTTTAGTCTGGAGAGAGGGCATCCTAATCAGGTTGAAGGAGGAAAGCGGCCTTTCCATACAATCATTCCAGCGTTTGTGACCAAAGACGGCCAACCGTTAATGAGCTTTGGAGTAATGGGAGGAGCGATGCAGCCTCAAGGTCACGCACAAATAATGATTCGTATGTTTGATTATAATCAAAACCCACAAGCAGCTCTTGATGCTCCTCGTTGGCACGTCTTCAAGAATGAAGTAGCTTTTGAATCCAGTTTTAAGCCAGAGGTCCTGGAAGATTTAAGTAAACGGGGACATAAAATAAAAAGTGTAGAAGAATGGTGGTTTGGCGGAGCACAGCTAATCTACAAATTAGCTGATGGCTATTGCGGTGCTTCCGATCCCAGAAAGGATGGGCAAGTAGTTGGATTCTAGAAGCATGATAACCAATTGATTCGCACAATCATGCTTATAACATAAAAACAAAAAATCACCAGGAACAAAGACATAAAAGTACCAGCCAAAACTCCATTTGAGTGGTTATGAACTGTCGCGAACGTCACCACAAACACATGATTCCTGTGCCTCGAAGCTATGATGGGTACCAGTACACTTTTACACCGTCCCTTCATCGAGAAACTCACACAGGCGTTTAAGTACTAATGTCGGTTGCTCTTCGGGAAGAAAGTTGCCACAGTTAGGAATAGGACCGCCACTCATACCAGGTTTGAGGCCAGCCGTGTAGCAACATCAGCAGTGGCCCAGTGCCCTAGATCACATAGTGCATCCTAATTTCGTTGACTTGGATCATGGCATGGATCCGGCTTTCCATCATACCCTCCTTTTCAATACTTCAACTAAGCCAAGCAGCATTCATTGGTGTCTATCAAGATTACGCTAATGTTCCCTCAGTTTCTATTTAAATAGAAACTTGGAGTTGCCCATCCATGTGGACTTGCCGGGAAACATCTTCTTAGGTTTGAAGCTCAAGAAGATTCCTATAAAGACCCAAGGACTCTGGATTAGCTAAAGCATCTTTGTTGAGCACTGGTTCTCCGTGGATAACGTCCCTTACTGCCAACTCCACCTTTTTCATGTTGATCGTATAGGGAATGTCTTCTACCGCGATGATCTTTGCCGGGACATGACGAGGAGAAGCATTCTCCCTTGTAGCTCTTTTAATTTTGTTTTTAAGTTCTTCAGTAAGTTCTACACCTTCAGCTAATTTTACAAATAAAATAATCCTTTCGTCATTCTCCCATTTCTGACCCACTACAACACTATCAGCGATTTCTGGGAAAGTTTCTACCTGACGATAGATCTCCGCTGTCCCTATTCTCACACCCCCGGGGTTTAGAGTAGCATGAGCGGCCATAAATAATTGCTCCACCGGTGTCAGTAATCTCAATATAATCACCATGGGTCCAGATGCTTAGGAATTTTTCGAAATAAGCCTTTAGATATTTTTTATTATCTGGATCATTCCAGAAATATATTGGCATCGAAGAAAACGGAGCGGTACAAACCAGTTCCCCCTTCTGATTAATCACGGATTTCCCACTAGCATCGAAGGCCTGCACCTTCATACCCAATCCCCGGCACTGCAACTCCCCGGCATAAACCGGGCCGATTGGATTTCCCAGGGCAAAACAACCGTTGAGGTCCGTGCCCCCTGAAATAGAGGCAAGCTGTACGTCTTTTTTAATATCTCGGTAAACATAATAGAAACTTTCAACTGCAAGTGGAGACCCAGTAGAAAGAATCGTTCTGAGTCTGCTGAGATTATAATCCCTTCCTGGTTTCACTCCCTCCTTTTCAATGGCCGCGATATACCGGGCACTAGTTCCGAAGATGGTTATCTGCTCGTCCTGGGCCAGTTTCCAGAGCGCCCCGGAGTCAGTATAGAAAGGCGATCCATCATAGAGGACTACGCTTGTCCCCAAGGCTAAGGAGCTAACCAGCCAGTTCCACATCATCCAGCCACAGGTGGTGAAGTAAAAAATGGCATCCTCCCGTTTGAGGTCGGTGTGAAGTTTCAATTCTTTCAGATGATGAATCAAAACGCCTCCGACGCTCTGAACCATGCACTTAGGTAACCCGGTTGTTCCGGAGGAATACATAATGTAGAGCCGATGGTCAAAAGATACTTGTTCAAATTCGATCTCAAGCCCTCTTTGTTTGGATATGAAATCCTCATAGAGGATAGAATTAGGGACATGAGCTATATCGGGCTTCTTCTCCGTGTAGGGAATAACCACTACTTTCTTAATTGAAGGCAGTTCCTTAAGGATACCGACGATCCGCTCCAAGGAGTCAAACTTTTTCCCCCGAAAGTAGTATCCATCATTTGCTGTAAGTAAAACCTTTGGCTCAATCTGTCCAAAGCGATCGAGAACCCCCTTTATCCCAAAGTCAGGGGAACACGAAGACCAGATCGCACCGATGCTGGTCGTAGCAAGCATAGCGATAACTGTTTCTATAATGTTAGGCATGAATCCAACAACCCGGTCTCCCTTTGTTACTCCTATATCCCGTAAGGATTTTGCTAAACGAGCCACGCTATCGTAAAGCTCAGCGTAACTCATCTTGATTACTTCTTGAACCTCGCCTTTAAAGATCAGGGCTACGCGATTATCTCTGTAACGGAGGAGATTTTCAGCAAAATTAAGTCTGGCGCCGATAAACCATCTTGCTCCAGGCATTTTGCTTAAGTCGTCTGCAACTAAATCATATTTTCTCGAGGCTTTGATTTCTCCAAACTCCCACATGCATTCCCAAAAATCGGGAATGTTGTCAATTGACCATTGGTACAGCCCATCATAGGTATGAAACCGTTTCCCGTACTTCCGATTAACAAACTCGGTGAAGCGGGTCATATTGGAGTTTCTGATTTGCTCTTCCGACGGCCTCCATAGCTGTTCCTTCATGGTAGTGATTTCTCTTAAGTTTTATGCTTTTCTTCTCTGCCGTATTAAAGCTAAATGTTCTATATAGTACTGCTCTCTAAGCTTAAACCATCCCTTTTGCTTTCCAAGAAAGCAGTAAGAGAGAAGAACGCTCTGGTGAAATCATCTTGCTACTATTCCGTGTTTCTCTCCCTATGCCGCACGCTGGCGATTATGAGTAGTAACCTGACGAACAATCTTGTCAACCTTCTCAACATCTAGGTTAAACTCCCTAGCTACTGCATCAGCCACTTGTTCTATACGTTCCTCTGGCATAGCCATGGGGCGCTCTCCTGCGAGAGGCTCATAGGGCTGCGGTTGCCTTGTTAAGCTGACCAAGTCCCAACGAGTGTAGTGCCCTAGAGAGTCAAAGACTGACTTAACCACCTTTATATACTTTGCATTGAGATCGGCGTAGAGGATTGTCTCCTCATCGAAGGTCGGGGGGACGATATACTCTGAGGTTGGTGCAACGATGTGGCTCCCACCACATGCCCATCCAACGAACTCACCCTGACCCGGTCCTGCATAGGTCATCTTGTTCTTAAAGGGAAAATCGTCTGGAATTTCGTCCATTCTTAGGATGTTGTTTGCAGAGAGCACGAAGCACTGCCCAGTAAACGCCCGTTCCCGTGTAGCCGGGATCAGGTCACACTTGTTGATGTCATGACCAGCGTAGATAAAGGACTCGCCCTGAGCGGCACCGCAGTTCCATAAGCCTGGCCAGACTGCAACGTGGATATCAACACCCTGGGCGATAAACCAGGCTGTGATGTTGACGATGTGGTTTTCCCAACAAATTTGACCGCCGATACGACCAATTTCGGTATCAAAAACCTTAAGGTCACGGGCATCACCACGACCCCACCAAATCCGCTCGATATACGAGGGAATCAGCTTGCGGTGTCTTCCCATGACCCTGCCGTCCTTGCCTATGTATACAAGACTATTAAAAAGCGTTCTGCTACCTATGCGGTCGTCCAGTTCATTGCATCCCATAACGACATAGGCCCCGGCATCACGAGCTGCTTTTCCTAGGATATCAGTATCTTTGCTACCGACCACTAGGGAATTATCCTGTAGATCAGCATGCACATCAGCGAAGGCTGCAGCTGCAGTGTCCCAGCCCATACCCCAGTATGGATATGTTGGGATCCATGTTTCGGGGAAGACGACGATTTCCGCCCTTTCCTTTCCTGCCTTGAGAATCAAATCGCATGCCTTTTCTAGGCATCCTTTCTTATTCATGAACACGGGTGATGCCTGCACGACTGCAGCCCTCACCTGTTCACGGCCACCAAGTACTTGTTGTCCCATTTTTCGCCTCCTTAATACAAATTTTTTAAGCTTAACACGGACTCTTAGAGCTACTTGAATTCACTCTTTAGCGCTTCCCTCTATTTTACTTTATCCCATTTTATGCATGAACCTTTTCTATTCTCATTGTCTCACAAAGAAGAACATCTTGTCAAGCACAATTTTCCCTCCAACCGCCCATTCCCATAGAAAAATCGGGTTTCTTACCCTGCCTCTAGCCTGAAATACCATGATTTCTATGCATTTTCTATAAATTGAGCAAACCACGCCATTGAATGCCTTTGCTCCTCTGTTTTTTTTTGCATCCTTTTTCCTTTTTTTCTCTCATGTAACCCAAACCAGAGCTTCAAGCCTTCTCTCGGCCTCGTTATATTCCTCTTTGTAAGCCCATTCCTCTTGAAGCTTTAAAATAAACTTCCTTCCA
>JACPIY010000037.1 GCA_016187835.1 Deltaproteobacteria bacterium
ACCTGGTATTTTGCAATTTCTTTCTGACTCAAAGTTATCACCTCCATAGGTATTTCTACCTCCTGATGGGTAATTTCTACTCAAGACAGAAATTATCCCAAAAACCCATGGGGGTGACATTTTCACTTTGCAACAACAAAAATTTCAAATTTTCATTGACATCCTAATGTAATTATGATAAAAAAAGAGCCAATGTTCTTTAGACGGTTTTGCATATTAGCTCTGGTTGTGTTCTCATTAACTGGATGCGCTTCAAAGTCCAGGTCTCCTTTTTCAGACAATGTTAGCTTTTATGACCCGGCTAAAAAAGCAGAGTTTGAAAGAGGTATAAAACAAGATCACACTCAACGAAAGTTTGGTTTGCTCTCCACTAATAGTCTTTTTGCTAAGGAAGATGAATCCGGATTCTTCCTCTTCCAACCGGATTCTCAAACATGGAAGGCCTACTATTACTTTTTCCATATTAGAAAAAGGATTTTTGAAGACTTCCCTCATATTGTCCCTGAAAATGAAAATGAAATACCTGTAGTTTTCAATAGTAGAGTGCAGTATTTTCTTGAATATTTTCAAACCAGAGGGCGGGGTTTTTTCAGCAATTGGCTTTCTCGCTCCGGCAAATATATTCCTATAATGAAGCAGATCTTAGAGTCAAAAGGGATGCCGATTGATTTGGTATATCTTGCAATGATTGAAAGTGGATTTAATGTCAGGGCAAAATCACATATGGGAGCGGTGGGTCCCTGGCAATTTATTGAATCTACAGCTAAGAGATATGGACTTAGAGTTGATTCGTGGGTTGACGAAAGAATGGACCCGGAAAAATCCACCATAGCTGCCGCAAATTATCTTCGTGATCTTTATGATATGTTTCAATCTTGGGAGCTTGCTGCTGCCGGATATAATTGTGGTGAAGAAAGAGTACAAGCGGCAATAGATAGATTTCAGGTTTACGACTTTTGGGAGATTTCCGAGCACACTCTTCCCCAAGAAACTAAAGATTACGTGCCCAAGCTTATGGCTGCTTTAATAATTGCTAAAAAACCTGAGAAGTATGGTTTTAATGGGATCGAGTACCAAGAGCCTAAGCCTGTTGAAAAGGTGCTTGTTCTTCCTCAAAGAAGCCTTAGAGATATAGCCGGAGTAATAGGTATTGATTATAGAAGTCTTAGGGATTTTAATCCTAGCTTGATAAGAGAGGCCACTCCTCCCGGAGATTCCTATAAAATCAATGTTCCTATGGGGTACGGAAAGGTAGTGGCTGCAAGGTATAACGATATTTCCGCTCTGAAAATGGTAGCTGTAGCAACGCCTAGTAATTCAATTAAGTATTATAGGGTGAGGCGAGGAGACAGCATTGGAAAAATTGCAAGGCGCTATGGGGTGAGTGTATCTTCTATGAAAAGCGCAAATAAAATCAGAGGATCAATGATAAGAGTCGGTCAGATGCTTGCAATCCCAGGTGGCTCAAGAGTTGCTTATTCCAGCACAAAGGGCACTGTACAAAAGAATGATTCAATCACGCATAAGGTCAAGCGAGGGGACAGTCTTGGTAGGATCGCTGCGAGTTATGGTTCGAGTGTTCCAGCGATAAAAAGCGCAAATCGAATTAAAGGTTCACAAATTATAGCCGGTCAAGTGCTTACAATACCGGGAGGAAAAACGGCTTCAAAGAATAATAGTAAGTCCGGAGATATTATTAAGTACCGAGTAAAAAAGGGTGATACGCTTTGGGATATAGCAAGCAAATACGAGGTTTCCGTTTCTAGTATCAAAAGATGGAACAATCTCCGATCAAGTCAACTCGCCTCAGGGAAACAATTGACGATCTATTTGGAATAAGAAGTTTATTACTATCTTGCCAAGATATTAACTTCCTTTCCTGATTTAATTAAATAGATGAAAAATGCGGCTTACCGAGAGCTTAGGTTAAGTTATATGGGAAAGAAGGGCTTAATCACTGCTCGCCTGAATGAATTTAAAGAGGTATTTGAAAAAGGTGATGATAGAAAAATTTTTGAGGAGCTTGTCTTCTGTATATTCACTGCTAATGCAAGTGCTAAGATGGCACTAAAATCAGTAGAGGCCGTAAGGGGTATTATAATGGATGGAAGCAAAAGAGAAATGTCTAAAAGACTTCGACATGCGCACAGGTTCCCTAATGCTAGATCAAACTATGTTGTACTTACCCGGGAATATCTCCGGAGAGAGTTCGATTTCAAATTGAGGGATTTGATTTTTTCTTTTGAAGACCCTTTGGAGAGGAGGGATTTTTTTGCTTCTAAGGATATTATGGGCTTGGGCTACAAGGAATCTAGTCATTTTCTTAGGAACATTGGCTTTCGTGGATATGCTATCTTAGATAAGCATATATTGCAGTCACTTTATGAGTTTGGAGTATTAGATAGTCCAAAGGCACCGATTACAAGAAATAGATACCTGGAAACAGAAAGTAAGTTCAAGGAATTTGGGAACCTACTGGGAATTCAACCCGATGAGCTTGATCTTCTTCTCTGGAGCGAGAAGACCGGAGAGATACTTAAGTAGTTAACCATTCAGATTATTAACAGTTTTCGAATCTTCTAATTATATTATTACCACTATGTTGCAACGCAATCGCGACTGAAATGGATTATATGCAGAGACGAGCCATGGCATGTCTCTATTTTAATCTTGCATTACAAAACAGATCTATTAGCCATTCTGGGGGGTTTTAGTTCTGTTTATTAGACTCAGGTGGCGTGCTAAAATGTTTTTTACAACGAAAAATGAAGATTACGAAAAACTCAAGTCAAGTTATTTGGACAAAAAAGATGCGATCAACACTCAGCTTAACGAATTTAAAGAGGTATTTGAAAAAGGCGATGATAACCGAGTTTTTGAGGAGCTTGCATTCTGTATATTAACCTCTGCGGTTGGTCCAAAGATGGGCCAAAAATCAGTAAATGCGATAAAAGATGTCCTGATCGAAGGGAGTGAGGAAGATATCTATGAGAAACTCCAGAATGTGCACAAGTATCCCGAAAAAGCGAGCTTCATAGTTCACACCAGGGAGTATCTTAGGAGTGAATTCGATTTTAGGCTTAAAGACTTGATACTTTCCTTTAAAGATCTTTTAGAAAGAAGGGATTTCTTTGCTTTGAACAAAAATATTAAAGGTATAGGATTTGTTCAGGCCAGTCATTTTTTAAGAAACATCGGTTTTACTGAATATGCAATCCTGGATAAGAACGTTGTTCTCTCCCTTTATCAATTTGGGGTGATAAATAGTCCTAAGCCCCCCACAACTAGGAAGAAATATATAGAGGTAGAGGGTAGGCTAAAGGAGTTTGCTAGGAAATTGGGAATAGGAGCAGATGAACTTGATCTCCTACTATGGAGTGAAAAAACTGGACATATACCTAAGTGATTAAGAATCCACTTAGTGATTTTCTAGTGATAATTCTATAAATACCTCCGCGTATTTTATATCTGTAATCCCATTGGTATTATTAAATGCTGCTCTATATCTATTCAATCCCTTTATCCCATCTGCGTAGTCTTTATACTCAATCTGGCTCTTATGGGCATTTATAGCTGCCACTTTCTTATCAATATACTCTGAAATATCTTCAATGCGGTCATATCCTTCAAAAGGAGTCCAAACTTCATAACACCAGATTTTTCCTGGGACAAATAGTTTGTCCTTGTGTTTTTTATCTAATATCTCCAGAAGAAGTCTTGATACGGCTTGATGGGTGGGATGTTTATCTATTGTTGGATGAGTTGTGAATATCTCAACTGGTCGGAAGTGGTTGATTGCATCTTCGAGTTTCTTTTTCATCTCTTCTTGATTCTCGGAACTTTTTAAATCATAGAGACCTAGAAAAATCAGGTCTCTTATCCCAAGAATGCTTGCCGCTTCTTTGGCTTCTTCATTTCTGATTTGGGCTATTTCATCTTCACCTAGACCTGAAAAACTTGTGCTTCTTCTACCGTCCGTAACTACGAATGAGACTATGTTAAAACCTTGAGTTATCAATTTTCCCACAGTACCTCCCATGCCGATTTCCATATCGTCCGGGTGGGGAGAAATTATTAAAATGTTTTTCTTACCCATTCGGGTTATTCTCCTTGACAATGTTCCTTCTATTAATCACCATTAAATTTAACATAACAAAGGGGTAACGGAATGGAATATGAAGCTGTAATTGGTCTTGAGGTGCATGCACAACTCTTGACTGAATCCAAGATATTTTGCTCTTGCTCTACAAAATTCGGAGCGAATCCGAACTCGCAGGTCTGTCCGATTTGCCTGGGAATGCCCGGTGTGCTTCCCGTGTTGAATGAAAGAGCACTTGAGTATGCAATACGAGCCGCCCTTGCTACACAATGTGAAATATTGGCTAAGTCGAGATTTGCGCGTAAAAACTATTTTTATCCCGATCTTCCGAAGGGATACCAAATCTCACAATACGAAGAGCCACTCTCAACAAACGGCTCCCTTGAGGTCGAATCAAATGGTTTAAAGAAAAAGATCAGAATAAGGAGGATACATCTTGAAGAGGATGCCGGAAAGCTAATTCATGAACATTCACAGAACCTTAGCCATTTGGATTTAAATCGAACGGGTGTTCCTCTCATTGAGATCGTAAGCGAGCCTGATATTGCTAGCTCTGAGGAGGCGGTTTCTTATCTCAAAAAACTCCGCTCAATCCTGATTTATATCGGCGTTTGTGATGGGAATATGGAAGAGGGGAGTCTGAGATGCGATGCTAATGTTTCTCTTCGCCCTAAGGGGAGTCAAGAACTGGGAACCAAGACCGAGATTAAGAATGTAAATTCTTTTAAATTTGTTCAGAAGGCACTTGAATATGAGATAAGAAGACAGCTCTCATTGCTTGAGAGCGGAGGAAAGATTGTTCAGGAGACAAGGCTCTTTGATTCCACCAAAGGTATTACGTTCCCGATGCGGTCAAAAGAAGAGGCTCATGACTACAGGTACTTTCCCGATCCCGATCTTCTACCTGTTGTAGCGGATAGTAAGTGGGTTGAGGATATTAGAAGTTCCCTTCCCGAACTACCCGGTGCGAGGCATAAGCGGTTTATAGAGGAATATAAAATTCCAGCTTATGATTCTGAAGTGCTTACTGCATCGAAAGAAGTTGCGGATTATTTTGAAGACTGTTTGAAGTACTACGATAAACCAAAGACGGTGAGCAACTGGATAATGACTGAGGTTTTAAGAGAGCTAAAAGGGGAGGGCGAGGGAATAAAGACTTTTCAAATTACTCCGGAGAAGCTATCAGAGCTACTTAAGCTTATAGATGATGGTACGATAAATGGTAAGATTGCGAAAGACGTTTTTAATGAGATGGTCTCAACGAATAAAAGGGCAGGGGAGGTTGTTGCTGAAAAAGGTGTCATGCAGATCAGCGATCTATCCGAGATTGAAGAGGTGATCTCTCGGATTATCGAGAGAAACCCTGATGAGGTTTCTAGGTATAGAGCGGGGCAGGAAAAACTCATAGGGTTTTTTGTTGGTGAAGTTATGAAAGCCACGCGCGGAAAAGCAAATCCAAAGCTAGTAAATGAAATCCTGAAGAACAAACTCTCGGAATCCTAGGCTTACTTCTACATGAATTAAAATTTAAGCTGCGAGTTTTTGTTTTTTACCGTAATGCAACTCCTCATGTAACCTTTTGATCTCACTCATAATTTTGTCTCTTACCCAAGATATTCTCTCATCGGAAGGATGCTTTTGATTTCCAAACCAGAGTGGGGTGCCAAATTTGAGTCTTACTTTTGCAGGTTTTATGAAATTGTTTTTTCTGGGAAAGGCTTCAAACGTTCCGGTTATACCTACGGGAATTACAGGGCATCCAGTTGCAAGGGTTATTAACGCCACGCCTGATTTCCCTTTTCCTATGTTTCCATCCCTTGACCTTTGCCCTTCGGGGAATATACCCAGCAGCCTTTCCTGATGTAGTAATCTTATTGTTTTTAGTAATGCTATTCTGTCATTTTCGTTTCTTTTGATGGGAATGCAGTTTACAACGTCACACATTGTTCTAAACAGCCAGTTTGATTTATAAAGATCGGCTGCGACAAGGAACACTACGGCTCTTCTTCTTGTATACGCGGATGCGGCGTTTATGAGAGGACCATCTAGGTGAGAGAAATGATTTGCGGCAATGATTGCCGGTCCGGTCTCTGGGATATTTTGCGCATCTATATATTCTGCTCCAAGATAGCTTTTTAGTAATATATTTGTAAAAGCTCCTAGCCAGTATTTCGTCTGAGTAGGTTTAACCTCTCTATACGGGTACTTTTCTGGTTTTAGAATCTCACTGCCTATATTTACTAATGTATCTGCTACTAGCGCCAATCTATTCATTTTTTAATTCCATAATACAAAAGTAATTTCACCTTGTTTAGTATAAAAATCAAGGGGAAAGTTTTTGAAGAAGTTAAGGGTTAGAAAAAAGGTGTTTTTTTAAGGTAAACTCCTAATTTTTGGAATGGTTAAGCTTTGCTCAAACTATATAGCAATTTTTTTAGATATTCTGAACCTGAAATTTCAATCAAATTTCGAGTCCTTATCCACTCTTCAGAGGGGACCTTGAGGAAGGATTTGACAATAGCAGGGTCGAACTGAGAGCCGGAAGCATTGACTATATTATCTATAGCTTTATCAAAAGGAATTGCCTTACGGTATATACGGTTGCTCGTCATGGCGTCAAGTGCATCTACAACGGAAAATATTCTCGCTCCAAGGGTAATATCTTCGGCTGAAAGTCCTTGTGGGTAGCCATTTCCATCATAACGTTCATGATGGTTAAGTACTATTTGAGCAGCTCCCTCCAGGAATTGAATTTTCTTAAGAAGCTTATACCCAAAAATCGGATGCTTCCTCATTATTTCCCACTCTTCCTCAGTAAGTGTATCTGGTTTCAAGAGGATATTATCAGGGACACCGATTTTTCCGATATCATGGAGGAGTGCTCCTTTGGCAATAACAGATAAATCTGAATCCGGTAAATGGATGCGTCTTGCAAGTGTAAGGGCGTATTCCGTTACCCTATAGGAGTGATAACCAGTTTCTTGCTCTCTTAAATCAAGTGCCAATACGAGGGCTTCCAGAGTATTAGAGTATAGACCGATTAACTCCTGAGTTTGTTCAATAACCTTTCTCTCGAGGTTTTGCTGATAGTCTCTATTTTCTTTTATTAGGTTTGCCCTTTCGACAGCACGCCTTATTACTGTCTGGACTTCTTGAATATCAAACGGTTTAAAGATATAGTCGTATGCACCTTCCTTTAGAGCCAATCTTACATTTTCAATTTCTCTGGATGCAGAGACAATTATTATGGAAATGTCAGGGGAATAGACTCTGAGCTGCTTAAGAGTCTCAATTCCATTTAGCTTAGGCATGTGCACATCTAAAAGCACTATGTCATAGTTATTACCTTCATGAATTCTTTCTAAACATTCAAATCCGTTTTCCGCGGTTTCACACTTGTAGCCTAATTCCTCCAATGTCTCATTAAACAGATTCCGTATACTTTCATCGTCATCTACTATTAGAATCTTTTCTTGATTTCCCACTTTTGATATCGAAGCTTCTATAAAGCCGGGATCATCATCTTTAAAGTAGCTGGAACTTTTTACCCTATTCATTTAACTACCCCATAATAATACGAATTTATATTTTTTTCAAGGTGTTTATATTGCGTTTATCGAAATACAGATACACAAGCGCAAATTCTGTGCCACAATTTTACAAAATATTTACAATGGTTTATAGATATTAACGGTTTCAATATGTGCCAATTTACGGACATTCGAGACAATTCCTGTCACTGTCTTGTGATTTGACAACACCATTCGGGGAGTGTATTTTCAAAACCAGACTATGAAAAAAGCACTTCTAATTTTAGAGGACGGGACTATTTTTGAAGGAAATGGATTCGGAGCAGAAGGGGAGGCCTATGGAGAAGTAGTATTCAATACGGCGATTACGGGTTATCAGGAGGTACTCACCGACCCCTCATACAACGGTCAAATTGTAACTATGACATATCCGGAGATAGGAAATTATGGAATTAACCCGGAAGATATTGAGTCAAGAAGGCCTTTTGTCAGGGGTTTTGTTGTGAGAGAATATTGTCCTAGCCCAAGTAACTGGCGGTCTGGTGAGAACTTGGGCACTTATCTTTCAAGATATAAAATAGTTGGAATTGAAGGGATTGATACAAGGGAGCTTACGAAGAGAATTCGCACTTATGGTGCCCAGCGTGGGGCCATTTCTACGCTTGATTTAGACCCTGATAGTTTGTTAAGAAAGGTGCGAGGGTCCCATTTTCTAGTGGGACTGGATCTCGCAACCGAAGTAAGCTGTACTGAACCTTACAGGTGGCAGGGTGGGAGCGAAGTCTGGAAACCGATTTATGATAAAAACCCTGAGACCGAAAAACGCTTTAAGGTAGTAGCCTACGACTTTGGTGTGAAGCAAAATATTCTGAGAAGACTCGTTGATACTGAGTGTGAGGTCTGGGTTGTTCCTTCCAGAACTCCGCCACACGAGGTTCTTTCTATGGATCCCGACGGCATCGTTTTATCGAATGGTCCCGGTGATCCCGCCGCTGTATCATATGCAATTGAGAGTGTGAGAACGCTTATCGGGGAAAAACCTATTTTTGGAATCTGTCTCGGGCATCAAATTATCGGTTGGGCTCTTGGAGGAAGAACCTACAAGTTAAAGTTTGGACATAGGGGTGCAAATCAGCCTGTAAAGAATCTCGTTACGGGCAAGGTTGAAATTACGTCTCAGAATCACGGATTTGCAGTAGATCCAGATTCCTTGGGATGTAATGTTGAGATAACTCATGTAAATCTCAATGACAATACTGTTGAGGGATTAAGACACAAAGAATATCCCCTTTTCTCTGTCCAGTATCATCCCGAAGCCTCACCAGGTCCTCACGACTCGGCCTATCTTTTTCATGAATTTGTAAGATTGATGAAGGAGAGCGGTTCTTAATTTCAGATTTAGGAATAAGATGTTTAATTAGGCACAAATACACACGACTATTCACTAATTGTTTTCAAAATTATTTCTTCGTGTAAATTGGCTTTACTGAAATAACCCACCTACTATCCGCGTTTTCGTGTGATTTTGTGGCTATATATATTTTTATATCAGTACTCCTATAAATCTCCAATCACTCTCCTTAAGAACTTATCCGCGTTTTCTCTATGTGTGCCAGCCCAGTAGATTCTTTGGCAGGAATTGCATCGTCTAAATTCATCTTGCGTTTTCAATACATAAGGAGGGACAATGTCTACTAGGGAATTTTTGGAAACATCTTCTAGAACTGTATTACAACGGATGCATCTGGTGAAGGCTCTATCGAGTGTTTCAAATTCAAAAGCCTGTATAAACTCAATAAACTGCTCGTTTAGATAATCACTCCAGATAAGAAGGCAGTCTTTCACATCTTTTCTCTTTGCAATAACTCTATCTCTCGTAATGATTACCCGATCTTCAAACAAAGAGCGCCGTATTAGAATAGTGTCATCAATATTTTTATCATACTCTACATCTATTCCTCCGAGTCTAAGCCATTTGGCCAATTTGCCGAGCATTGAGTCTGCAATAAAACGGGTCTCAAGAGCTTTTCTCTTCATTAGTAATATAGTACCAATTCAATAATGAGATATTATAGAGACGCATTGCAATGCGTCTCTACTAATAATGAGGGTAAGATTTGGGTTTTAGGTGTAATATCTAAGCCGCTTTTCCCTGCAAAACGTCACTGGCCAGTTTCTCAGCCTTATCTATTCCATCGGTTGATGTTGAAATGAGTTTTAGAGACTGTTCTCCAATTTCCAAAGTTAAGTTAAAACTTCTTCTGTTTTTTTGCTCAAACTCTGCAAGTGGGTTAATTATATTATCTAGAAATCTACTAAAAGCATTCATTGTTCTTCTTCTAACATTTCCATAACCCTTTATCATCTGGCCGCTCTTTGCCACAAGGCATCCGATTTCATAACTGAGAGGGGTAAACTTCTCCACGTTAGTTTTGTACTTTTTAATTAATGCGTGCTCATTATGGTAGCGATGGGAGTATGGTCTCATAAACTTAAACCTGGTAAGAAACCAGAGCCTAAGAGATCCTAAGAAAGAAGTGGTAACAGGTTTTTGTCCAAAAGTGATTTTCTTGTTTTGTGGCCAGAATTTTTGAAAGAGGCGACTTTCCGTAAAGCGAATTATTGGAGCCACTAGAATGTTGGGAAAAAGCCCGTAAATCTCATAAGCATCTGGTTTCAGATAATCTATTACGTGAAATACTTGATTGTCTCTCAAACGCATCTCTTCTTTTATGCGTTTAAATCTCTCAGGCTTAATTTTTAGCTCGGCTACACGAATCCCGTCCTCGTAGCTCATCCAGAGAGCGAGATTTTTGGCAAATAGTTCTGTAACCCTAAACCCGCCTTTCATTGTCTTATCTATATCGTAGACGCTATGCAAATCATTAAGGTATTTCTTGGCGTACCAAACGTCTTGGTAATCAATCAGCCTTAAAAGAGCCTCTGCGAGAATTTCTCTAAGGCGGAGGGGATAATCCTCTTCTACCCTTTCAATTAGTTCAAGATACTCTTTGCTCTTAACTGAATCCAGCTCCTCGGCTCTTTCGTTCTTAAACTCTTCCCATTTTTTTTGCGAGTCCGACTTAGACAAGGTGTGATCTCCGCCCCTTATATAGTTCCATCCAATTCTGAACGCCTTTAAATTGTTTTTAACTGCAACCCCTCTCTGCTCTATAGCTTTTAGGTAAGAGGCTTCGCCGAGCGGTAACACCTCAGAAGCCCCCAGCGCTGCAAGTAGTATCGCGTTTATCCCAAGTTCATCCATTCCGTTTTCTTTTGCCAGCTCTAGGGCATTAAATCCGATAAAAAGGGAGGAAAATGCTGTTGCAAGTTTTCGTAGGTTTTCCTCCGAATATATGCCGCTACCTATAGGCATTTTTTCAAGTGTGGAATAAGCCCTATGTGTGCTCGAAACAATCGTTGTTTTATCGGAACCATATCCCAGTTCTAATGCCCTTCCCAGCTCTAAAAACTCCTGAGCCAGGATTATGTCCACATCTCCAGGTACGGGATACTGAGAAAAGATAACTGGCTTCTTACTTGAGTTTACTCGGAGAAGTGACTCAAGGTAGTAGACCGTTGAACCGCCACGCTGAGAAAGCCCCGGAAGACTTATCCCTTGAGCCTCAAATCCTTCCAGAAGAAAGGCTTGAACAAGCCATTCTGTAAGGACTCCGCCTCCCTGTCCACCCACTGCCGGAATTAAAATTTTAACCAGCTCGTTTTTTCTTTCCATAATTGCCGAGGTGATTAGGGATTCCCACTCGCGACATATAAAGCATTTTCCTTTAAAGCCGCAATCCGAGATCCGAGATCTAAACTGGTTGTCAATTCTCCCATCCGTTTTTGGTAATTATTTGAAGAAAAAAGCGGTTTATCTTAGCTCCTATCCTGTCGAAAAACGAAGGATTGTTAATTATCTCGACTTTGTAGAATGAGGGGCAAAGGACGGCGGCATGGGCGATTTCTCCACATAAACCGCAACCCACGCAAGATTGCTCTATGTGAGCAATAGGATCGTCTCTTAAGATCGTTGGGCTTTCTTTTAAGGTAAGAGAAGGACATCCGTTGTAGCGCATACAGGAGTGGTCTCCTGTGCATATTTCTGGATCAACGCCTAGCCGTGCCTGAACCACTCGCTTTCCTGATTCCAATTTTCTTTTAACTACTAATTTTTCTTTTCTCCCTTTCTCTAGTTGACATTCGCCTCGAGAGATAATTACCTTTAGTCCCTTATCCTTTTCATAAGCCTCTCGAAGTGCATCCATTGATTCGTTTAGATCATAGGGATTAACCTTTTTAATCCATTTAACCCCTGCCCCAATAAGAGCTTTTTCGATGTTCATCGTAACGCTTTCTTGTCTCATATTCTTTCCCGATGTTGGGTTTTCATGGTGACCTGTCATAGATGTCCAGAAATTCTCAAGTATTACTAGAATCGCACTCTGGTTGTTATAAACAGCGTTTGTTATGCTTGTTGTAAGCCCACTGTGCCAGAAAGTGCCATCGCCCATGAATGAAATTACCCTTTTATTTGTCATTCGAGAGAGTGCGCCAGCGGAAGCAAGCCCAATTCCCATCCCTGTAATAGAATTGCTAAGGTCAAATGGAGGGAGCCCGCTCATGGAATAGCACCCAATGTCAGATGCGTAATATGATCTTCCATAATCCTCTTCAAGGATTTTTATCGCCGTAAAGATCGGCCTTTCAGGACAACCTGTGCAAAATACGGGGTTTCTCTTTATAACAGGTTCTTTTAAAAAATTCGCCGCTTTTTCTTTATGCACCTCTATGTATCCGCTTTTTTCTTGAATTTTTTCTTTTTCATAAGGGGAAGTTGTGTTTTTAAGAAGAAAACTGCCGATACCCTTGATTATACGGTCGGGTGTATACTCTCCGGTATATGGAAGAATATCTTTACCGAATATATCAACGTCGAGCTTTGCTCTCTGAGCAGTAGCTCTTATAAATTCTTCAATCAGGTTTGGCATCCCTTCTTCAACAATCAAGACCGCTTTTTTACCACGGATAAAACTCGTTATTTCTTCAGGAACGATAGGGTATGTTACATTCAGATTGAGAATTGGGATTCTACTTTCGCCATGAATATTAGCTTCATCCAGCATGTAGAGGCATCTCATCAAGGAGTTAAAAATCATGCCATGGGTTATTATTCCCAAACTGTTGTCATCGCCTTTTATGAATTCATTTAACCTTCTTTCTAAAATGAATTTTCTTGCGGCGGGAATTCTTTCATCAAACTTTTTTCTTGCCTGTTCCAGTGTAACAGGGGGAAGGGGAATTTTGTTTAGATCGGTGATTAATTCACTTAGAGGACTCTTCGTGCTTATCTTCGGCTCTACATTATCTTTGCATGTTATTTTACCCCTTATGTGTGCGACCCTTGTGGATAGAAGAAACATCACGGGCATATTAGAGTATTCAGAAAGCTCAAATCCCGCTTCAATCATATTTGCTAGATGTTCCAAGTCTCCTCTTGGATCAATCACAGCCATTGTGGATTTGAGCGCAAATGGAAACGCTCTTTCTGAAACACACGTACTGTCACAGCCATAGTCCTCTCCCACAACTATCATAGCCCCGCCGGTAACACCGGATGAGGAAATATGTGAAAGAGCGTCTGATGCAACATTGGTTCCTACAATCTTCCAGTTTACTGCTCCCCGAATCGGGTAGCTGATTGAAGCAGAAAGAAGCGCAGCCGCCGAGGCTTCGTTTCCGGAGCAATCAAAGTAAATTCCCATATCTTTCAACTTGAAATCATAAGCATCTGAAATAACATCAATTAGGCCGGCGGTTGGCGAGCCAGGATAACCTCCTAAATAACTTACCCCTGATTGAAGAAAAGCTTTTAGTATTATAAGTGGTGTATCTCCGAAGAGCGTTTTCCCGTGACCGTACGTTAATTGCTTTAAAATTTCTTTTGAATAATTACCACCCATATCTCCTCCAGTCAATCAAACTATATCTTACTAAAACTACCAGAAAATAATTGGTAATACCAGAAAGATTTATTCGGAATCAAGGTCTAAAACACTCAAGAAATTTTTGGAGTTATCTTCCATCTTAGAGTATAAAAGTATTCTCTTAAAGCTTCTTCCTGTTCTTCGTTTACCAAGTGAATAGGTCTTTTCTCCTTCACTAGATTTAGAGCTTTATCAGGATCAAGTTCATTGTGATGAATTAGATAACTCGCAAGCATTAGGTTTGTTCTTCCCATACCTGCATAACAGTGTACCACAATACGTTTCTTTTCTCGTACTTTAGAATTAACGAATTTCACAAATTCTTCAAAATCACATAATTGGGGGGCCTTAAAATCATTTATAGGAATATGCTTTACCTCAAATCCGTTATAGTCTTTGCAAAGCTCTTCAAGATTTACAATTACCTCAATCTTTAAGTTCTTTAAAAATTCTAGGTCTTCTTCCAGAGTGAAGAACGAACCGGGTCTCTCCATTCCTGCAAGCACATCTTCAATTATCCAAGAAAATCGCTGAGGCATAAATTTGGTCCCTTTTTGTTTGGGTTATTCAGGCACGAATAAACACGAATTTGTATGAATAAAATGATACAAGATGCATGATTCATGATGCAAGTTATATGATTAATCTTGTATCCTGCATCGTGTATCGTGCATCTTGCATCCCCCCTTTTCCTTCGTCTCTATATTTTCTATTCGTGGCTAAATTTCTATTGTTTTAAGCTTTGCAACAAAGATATCTGCCTGCCTTGTAGGTTCTGGGATTCTAAAGCCTTTGGTACAAGTTAGCGTGAGTCTTACAGCAGTACTCAGGTCTATTTTATGTCCGATTGAAACAAAAACAGGCTTTGTTCCTTTTTTCGTTCTCACTACGGCTCCAATGGTGTTTCCTTTATGCGGATTAATAAGAGGAGTCCATCCACCTTCGTTATCAGGGGGTTCGTTGTGTTTGCCATAAAGCCTTTGTTTTGCAACACCAATTGCGGGAATATCAAGTAGAACTCCCACATGGCTAGCGATTCCAAATCCGCGTGGATGGGCTATTCCCTGGCCGTCAACCATAATCAAATCAGGTTTATTCTGAAGTTTCTTAAAAGCTTCGATTATTGCGGGGCCTTCTCTAAAGGCGAGAAGTCCCGGAATATAAGGAAATTGTTCCTCAACTACGGCTGAGACTCGCTCGATCTCTTCAAGCTCAGGATAGGAAAAAACAATTATGCCACAGACAAGTTTTTCTACTCCCTTAATAGGAGCAAGATCTGCTCCAGCTACTCTCTTTATTTCTTTAAAGCCATTTTGGATAATGACCTTTTTCTGAAGTTCTCTTTGGATAACTACCGCTTCTTCACGAGAGGGTGGTGTTTTATGATAAAGTTTGGCAAGACTTTCTATTTCAGTGGAGTCCATAAATTTCATTTATGATTCTTATGAATCGGGGTGCGTATATTATTTCAAACGCCTCTTCTTTGTCAGGAAAAAGCCTCAAGGCAACTCTCTTTACTTTGTCGAATTGTTCTATAGCTTCCTCTCTTGTCATACTACCCTGAGAGATAAGAGACATCGAGAAATCAACCATAAACCTTAGGGTTCTTATCTTTTTGCTCTCTTCTGCCATCTCTTGAGGGCTCGGCTTTGGCTTTTTCATTACTTAAAGATCTCTTTAAGTTGGGGCTTTTCCCAAGGTAATTATATACTACTATTTCTCGATGGGAATGTCGCATAAGACTCTATTAATATTTGTAGGTGAGAACCTGTCTTCGGTAAACTCAGGCGACCCGTTTTCTCTCTTTGAGATAGCTTTCAACAATTTATCACAAATAGTTCAAGGTTTGACTTGTGTTGCCTTTGGACTTATGATTCTCAAAAATGAAGATTATCCCAAAGATTCCCATATAAAACTCTTATGTGATGATTGTTACGTAAAAACTTTACATCTTGATAAGGAACTTTTATGCCCTGGGAAGCTTGGTTCACGATAAGTATCGTTATACTGTTAATAATAGGACTGGCACGTAGTTGGGCCGCGCCCGATTTGCTTGTCATCGGCAGTCTTAGTGTGTTGATGCTTGTAGGTGTGGTATTTGGGTCTGATAAACTCCCGAGTCCATCAGATGCAGTCGCTGGTTTTGGCAATTCGGGTTTGCTCACCGTAGGAGTTCTGTTTGTAGTTGTGGAGGGTCTCGTACGAACTGGAGGTATGACTCTGATTACCCGGCCTTTGCTCGGCCAGCCTCGATCTATTCTTACCGCGCAAGCTAGGCTGGTTCTCCCTGTTGCCGGGTTGAGCGCATTTTTAAATAATACGCCTATTGTGGCAATGTTTATGCCGGTTGTTGATGATCTGTGCAAGAAGACAGGGATCAGTCCATCTAAATTGTTTCTTCCTCTCAGTTATGCGGCGATATTTGGCGGAATTTGCACGCTCATCGGAACAAGCACCAATCTGGTTGTGAACGGGCTGGTTGTCTCGCAGGCAAAGATGCCGAGTCTTGGAATGTTTGACATTACATGGATCGGTTTGCCGTGCGCCCTAGCTGGTTTGACATATTTATTGCTTTTTAATCGTTGGCTGTTGCCGGATCGCAAACCTCCGATTAGTTTCAGCGATGATCCAAGGCAATATACTGTCGAAATGATTGTGCAGCCTTCCGGTCCTCTTGTCGGGCAGACCATAGAGCAAGCAGGTCTTCGGCATCTGCCGGGTCTCTATCTTGCGGAGATCGAGCGAAACGGTCAGATTCTTCCCGCCGTCGGTCCTCAGGAACACCTCTACACCGGCGACCGACTCGTATTCGTTGGCATCATAGAATCGGTGGTAGACCTGCGGAAGATGCGCGGTCTTACCCCTGCTACTAATCAGATGTTCAAATTGGATTCGCCCCGCACACAGCGAAGCCTTATTGAAGCAGTCGTCTCTGACCGGTGTCCTTTAATCGGCAAAAGCATACGCGAAGGACGTTTTCGTACTCATTATAATGCAGCCGTCATTGCAGCAGCCCGAAGCGGCAAGCGGATCAATGCAAAGATCGGTGATGTCGTGCTCCAGGCAGGCGATACTCTATTACTGGAGGCTCATGCATCCTTTGCCGAGGAGCAGCGCAACTCTGCAGACTTCTTTCTTGTCAGCCGTGTTGAAAATTCTTCACCGCCCAGGCACGAACGCGCCTGGGTTGCTCTATTAATACTCTTGGCTATGGTGGTAGTAGTTACGGTTGAATGGTTGGACATACTTACCGCCGCGATGATTGCCGGTGGACTCATGATTCTCACCCGCTGTTGCACTGGTCCCGAAGCCCGTCGCAGTGTGGATTGGTCTGTGCTCATTGTAATTGGTGCCGCACTGGGAATTGGTCAAGCTTTAGAAACCAGCGGGGCAGCGAAGACCATCGCACAAAATCTCATCGGATTGGCAGGGGGAAACCCCTGGGTTATTCTGCTAGTTGTTTGCTTCCTCACGACACTCTTTACCGAGATGATAACCAACAATGCCGCTGCTGTGTTGGTTTTCCCTATAGCGTTGTCATCAGCCCAGTCACTTGGCGTGAACTTTATGCCGTTTGTTATGGCGATAATGGTAGGTGCATCTGCCAGCTTCTCAACGCCCATAGGTTATCAGACCAATCTCATGGTCTACGGTCCCGGAGGCTACAGATTCACCGACTATTTGCGTATTGGCATACCGCTTAACCTGTTGATCATGGCGATTAGCGTTACGCTCACCCCCATAATCTGGCCGTTCTAGTTTTATCCAAAATGGTATTAGAGTAAAAACGGATTTGAGGATTGAGCTACTTTGCGATTTCTCATTTTCTGTCCTATAGGTAGATTAGAAACAGGGCGACCAACCGTTTTAGTTTCTAGCACAGCACGATACTTAATTTATTATATAATTGTATTGCTCCTATTAATTTACTGTGCTATATTGTATATACAAGATAGCAATTTTGGGGGACCTTATGGCAACACAAATGATTATTCGTCTTGATTCGGAGACAAAAGCAAAACTCAATAAGCTCGCAAAGGCTGAAGGAAAAACGATTAGTCAGGTTATCAGGGAGCTAATTCAAAATTATATTCAAGAACGAGATATGGAAGGCTATATAGATGACTTATGGAGCAAAATAGGCAATAAGTTAAAAACTCACGGTGTTAAAATTGCCGACGTAGAGAATTCGATCCGGAAAGCGAGAGCCTCAAAAGAATGAGAGTGGTTATTGATACAATAGTATTTATTTCTTCTTTTATCACTCCAGGAACACTGAGTAAAATAATTGACTTATGGAAAAAGGGGAGGATTACACTCTGCCTTTCCAAACCGATTGTAGAAGAATATTTGGAGGTGCTTAAACAATTGGGACTTGAGGATGAGCAAATGGTAGATGAAATCCTACTTTTGTTCGGTCGAGGATTCAACTCAATTTTCACCGCTAAAACTTCTAATTTTCAAATTTTTGAAGAAAATCCTCATGATGATAAATTTTTTCAATGTGCCGTTGCACTTAAAGCACGTTATATCATCTCAGGGGACAAAGCTATTTTAGCAATTGATGATTATGTGGGAATCAAAGTAGTCACTCCAAAGCAGTTTGTTGATTTAATGGATGCCTAATAGCTTTAACGAACTCAGATAATTCTCAAGTTTAACCCTTTTGGGTAAACTGCAAGAATATAAGGTTTCGTAATTAGTGGTGAAGAGCAAGGTTGATAGATTTTGTAGTTCTTATGTAAAGTGAAAGCAGAATAGGTCAAAAATGAGTTGGTTCCAAAAAGAAATTTTTCTATCTCCGAAACCACGGGGATTTCACCTCATAACCCATGAAATCAGAGAACAAGTCCCTGAGATCTCTGAGTTTTTTGTGGGAATAGCCCATATCTTTATCTGCCATACCTCTGCATCGCTGACCATAAATGAAAACGCATCGCCAGATGTTCGTATAGATTTTGAAAGCCATTTTAACAAAATGGTTCCAGAAAATGCCCCTTACTATAAACATAGGCTCGAAGGGTCGGATGATATCCCCGCTCATATTAAGTCTTCACTGCTGGGGGGTTCGGTTACAGTGCCCATCTCTGGGGGGAGGTTCAATATGGGAACATGGCAGGGAATTTACCTATGCGAACATCGTAACTACGGCGGATCGCGAAAGCTTATTGTGACTGTACATGGAGAGCGAAAGCCTAGGTAAGCTTTAGTTTTGTGTATTTAGGGATTGGTCTAAGACCAGTCATATTAACTAGCTCTTCATCAAAGTGCTCATTAATACAAGTATTACACTGTGTTTTCCTTGAACTAAGCGCTCGTTTTAGATAGATTTAAACCCATGCAGCTTAGAATGGCCTTCGTTATGGATCCGATACAGACGATAAATATAGAGAAGGATACTACTTTTGTGCTCATGCTTGAATCGCAATCGAGGGGACACGAGGTTTGGTATTTGGAACTTAAGGATTTGTTCGTGAAAGATGGGAAAGCTCATGGAAGTGTTTCAGAGGTAAATTTAAAAATAGCAGAAGATTATTTCCAATTTGGTAGAAGGGACACGGTTCTGCTTGATGGTTTTGACGTGGTGTGGATGAGGAAGGACCCTCCTTTTAACATGGACTACATTTATGCGACTTATATTCTAAGTTTAATTGGTCCTGAGAAAACGATTGTGATAAATAATCCAAAGGGGATTAGAGAGTCAAATGAAAAGCTCTATACTCTAAATTTCCCCGATCTGATTCCAAAATCTGTTGTTACGAAGGACATCAATAAACTCAGGGATTTTCTCGGAGAAATAGGTGGTGAGATGGTTGTAAAGCCCCTTGATGGCTATGGAGGAGAAGGGGTATTTTACGTTAGAGAAGGGGATAGAAATGCTAATGTTGTAATGGAAACTATAACAGAGCATGGGAATCGTTACGTCCTGGCACAGAGGTTTATTGAGAAAGTGTCAGATGGAGATAAAAGAATCATTCTGCTTAACGGCGAACCGCTTGGAGCAGTACTTAGAGTTGCAAGACCTGGAGGAGAATTTAGATGTAATTTTCATTCAGGCGGTAGTCCCGCAAAGACAGAGCTAGAGGAGAGGGATTTACAAATTTGCCGAGAAATAGGACCAAGACTTAGAGCGGACGGCCTATATTTCGTGGGTATAGATGTAATAGGCGGCTATCTTACAGAAGTAAATACTACAAGTCCCACCGGCGTTCAGGAAATAAACAGATTGTGTGGAACTAAGCTAGAGGCTCACGTAATAGATTTTGTTGAGGAAATGTATAAGACAAAGGTTTAGCTACAAATTGACACTAATGATCACGAATGGAAATAAGCAGGATGCAGGATGCAAGATACAAGATGCAGGATAAAAGATTCATCATATATCGGTGTAAATTTCTGTTGATTCGTGGCTAAATAAATTTGAGGAGTAAAACGATGAGAATTTCAAAGTATACTGTTCGACACGTGGCGGAACTCGCCCGACTGGAATTTAAGGAAGAGGAACTTGAAAAATTTGCGGAGCAGTTGGGAAATATACTTGAGCATATAGAGGAGTTGAACGAACTTGACACATCCAATGTTGAGCCAACTTTTCATGTCCTAGATCTTTCGACTCCTTTAAGGGAGGACGTCGTTGAGCCATGGTTAAACGCTGACGAGGCTTTGGAGAACGCTCCTCAGAGAGAGGAGGATTTCTTTGCTGTTCCAAAGGTTATAGAGGATTAGCAGTATTCGATGTGTCTTATCTGATTCTGTATTATCCCTGTTGAAAAGTGATAGAGATGTAATAAAAGGTGTGAATCATATGGAAAGAAACTGTCTGCACGAACGGAAATAAAAGGAGACTGATATGGAACTACCGTTTCTTACTATACGAGAAGTGTCCGAGTCAATAAAGAAAAAAGAGATTTCCCCTGTCGAAATTACTCAGGCGATCTTAGAAAGAATTGGGGAAGTTGACGGTAAATTAAACTCTTATATAACGGTATTGGCAGATCAGGCTATACAGTTTGCAAAAGAAGCTGAAAAGCTTATCTCTTCCGGAACTTATATTGGTCCTCTTCATGGCGTTCCAATCGGTCTCAAGGACATATTTTGTATGAAAGGAGTCCGGACCACTTGCGGCTCTAAGATATTAGAGAATTTCATCTCTCCTTATGATGCCACTGTTACTCGGAAGCTCAAAGATGCAGGGGCAGTAATTGTCGGGAAAAACAACATGGATGAGTTTGCAATGGGCTCATCTACCGAGAATTCATATTTCGGGCCTACCAGAAACCCCTGGGATTTAGAAAGGGTCCCTGGCGGTTCAAGCGGAGGTTCTGCCGCCGCCGTTTCTGCCTCTCTTTGCTTTGGGTCTATTGGAACGGATACGGGAGGCTCAATAAGACAGCCAGCTACATTATGTGGGCTTGTCGGACTAAAGCCTACTTACGGAAGAGTTAGCAGATTCGGGATGATTGCCTTTGCATCTTCTCTCGACCAGGGAGGGCCTCTAACAAAAACCGTAGAGGATACGGCTTTAATGCTAAATATTATAGCGGGTAATGATTCCAGGGATTCGACTTCAGTTAATAGTCCCGTCCCGGATTATACAAGCTGTCTTAACGATGGAATAAAAGGCGTTAAAGTTGGGGTTCCGAGGGAGTATTTCATAAAAGGAATAGACACTGAGGTTGAAGAAGCTGTAAAAAGGGCTATCGCACTCGTTGAGGATTTAGGTGGGGTTGTTGAGGAGATTTCCCTTCCTCACACAAAGCATGCGGTTTCTGCCTATTATCTCCTAGCTCCCTCCGAAGCGAGTTCCAACCTCGCAAGGTATGATGGAGTAAAATACGGATTTAGGGTTTATGATGCCGAAAATCTCAGGGATATGTATTTTAAAACAAGGGCAGAGGGATTTGGGCGGGAAGTTAAGCGAAGAATAATGATTGGAACCTATGCCCTTTCTTCGGGATACTATGATGCCTATTATCTAAAAGCTCAACGAGTCAGAACACTTATTAAGAAGGATTTTGAGGATGCTTTTAAAAAAGTAGATGTCATAATGACACCAACCTCTCCTGAGCCTGCTTTCAAAATAGGAGAGAAAACGGATGATCCGCTCAAAATGTACCTTTCTGATATCTTTACAATCCCATGCAACCTTGCGGGACTTCCCGGCATCTCAATCCCCTGCGGTTTTACCTCAACCGGACTCCCAATAGGTCTTCAGATTCTCGGGAAACCCTTTGACGAGGAAACATTGCTTAGAGTCGCCCATAATTATGAAATTCATACGAATTGGAAAGAAAAAAGACCACCGATTTAGTAATTTTGGTTAAATTCTGAGTAGCAATTTAACAGGACTTGGTGCTTCTGATGTGATTTTGTGCAACCCATGTGCCCGGTTTAGACTCTCCCCTTCATCATACGATGGTATTAAACCACAGCGCAAAACCGAGGCGTTTTTGTCTTCTCTAGGGCGAGGTTGATAAGACAAACAAACTCGCATAGAATTTTAAATAGACGTATACTGTAATTATAGGAGAAAAAATGTCTTCCAAAGTAGCCGCACGTTACGTCTTAAGCGAGTATGTGGAAAATGCAATGGCACAAGCCGTCTACGATAAGCTGGAAGACGGTACGTTTACAGGGCGAATTCCTCCTTGTAAAGGGGTTGTAGCATTTGAGGCAACACTACGCGAGTGTGAGGATGAGCTACGTTCAACACTCGAAGACTGGATTTTAATTGGGTTGAAACTAGGACATCGTTTGCCAGTAATCGGAAGCATTGATTTAAACCAGGAGCCGACCCATGAGCCGGTGGACGCTCTGTAAACGCAGGGATTTCATTCTGCGATTATGTCAACTTGGCTTTGATGGCCCCTTTTCTGGAACTCGACATCAATTTATGGTCTACAAACAACACCGCTTAGCAATACCCTCTAACACCGAATATTCCGTACCTCAGCTTCGGATGACAATTGGGGAAGTACAGGGAATCATAGGCTGAAAAATCACTCTTAAGGAATGGAATAGCTTATAATAACTAAAACTAAACCTCGTTCCTTGCTCACCCCAAAAAAGACGGCCACCCCGCAGGATGGCCGTTTGTCATCTCGTTATATTGTTGCGTTTATGCAACTTTCATCCGTTTAGGGAATATCAGCCTGGGCAGCACAGTTTAGGATCGCGCCCTTCTGCTGGCCAGTGATAACCCCGCTGTTCTTCAAATCGTTAAGGAGATGGGCAACGCAGCTTACAAAATCCCCGTGGTTAGTAGCGCCTACAGCACACTCTGCTATAAGGTCAGAGATGGTGCAACCGTCATTAAAGAAACGGTTTACAACACCTGAGTCGCAGCTACCAACGACAACTGTAGGGCTCAGATTGGAAGCCGGGCAGCTATCGTTATCATTTATCACACCATCGCCGTCTATGTCATCGTCACAGACGTCGCCTAAACCATCTTCATCCAGGTCGCTCTGATCAGCATTAGGGTTTAGTGGACAGTTATCACCCTCATTAGGCACATCATCCCCATCCGCATCACCATCGCAAACATTACCCTGACCATCTCCGTCCGAATCAGCTTGATTGGTGTTAGCAGTAAACGGGCAATTATCACTTCCATCCGGAACACTGTCGTTGTCGTCATCCGCATCGCAGATGTCGCCATTGTTATCACCGTCATTATTAGCTTGGTCAAAATTGTGGTCAAGCGGACAGTTATCCGTGTCATCATTGACGCCGTCACCGTCGTCGTCCTCGTCACAGGCATTTCCATCGCCGTCGGTATCTGTCTGGTCAGCATCACCGGGGAACGTAAGTGGGCAGTTATCGCTACTGTCCGAAACACCATCATTATCGTCATCTGCGTCACAGGCATCCCCGCTGCCATCACCATCAGTGTTGATCTGATCGGGATTAGCGTTAAGCGGGCAGTTATCATTATTATCCAAAACACTATCATTGTCGTCATCGTCATCACAGACATTTCCGACGCCATCACTGTCGGTATCTGCTTGGTTAGGATTAACGTTAAGCGGACAGTTATCATTGCCATTCAGCACACCGTCACCGTCAATATCGGCATCACAGGCGTCACCCTGACCATCTCCGTCCGTGTTGGTCTGATCCGGGTTAGGATCATCCGGGCAGTTGTTTTGTATATCAGGCACACCATCGCCGTCTGCGTCCTTACACTTGCCCGCGCTGCCGGCATTGACGATAGCTCGGATCTCCGAGGCGGAGAGCGCGCGGTCGTAAAATTCAAGCTCGTCAATGACGCCATTGAAAGGCTGGACGCCTGTAGGGGTATCGGTAGTTTGGTGTCCGATGAACAGCCTCTTGGTATTTGAAACACTTCCAAAGCCGACGGGAAGTGGTGTTGTTTGCTGAAGCACACCATCAATATAAATTGACACAGTGTTGGCGACTCGATTAACAACACCTGCGACATGGTGGAAATTACTATCCGTTATGGGATTCGCGTTCGCAATAACCTGGATAGAGCCGTCATACACATTCATCCTCAGTTGTTTGCTACCAGCAGGAACAAAGGGCGGCCCTAAAACGTCTAAAAGGTAGCCTTTGTGTACCGAGGTAGGGAGGTCTCTCTTATCAACTACAGAATCATCCGCTGCCAAGGACGTGCTGTCGATCCGCACCCAGGCGTCAATGGTAAATGAGCTTGTGCCAAAGTTGAGGTTGGCATTGTCCATCACAATAAAGCCGTCGTTCCCATCGAACTGCATGCCTTGATCAACTTTTGCAGCTAGGAACTGAGGCGCGCCTAATGTTTGTGTTGGAGTGTTGTCATCTCGAATGTCATTTGCATTCCCATCCCCTGGCCACCAACTAATCATATCCGGTGGCGGTGGGGTGCAAGTTCTGCACTTACCAGCACTTCCAGCATTGACGATGTCTTGAATTTCTTCGTCAGAGAGGGCGCGGTTGTATATTTCTAGTTCGTCGATTAGGCCATCGACATCGAAGCCCCCACCGGCCCAACTCCCTATGCGGAGGATGCCGGTAACATCCGCGACGGGGTTCGCATCAGATTGTGCGCTTCCCAGTTGCGTCCCATCAACGTATCCTGTACTCAAAGCCCGTCCTCGTGACTGCCAGGTGATACCACGTACTCTGCTGCGGCGACCATGGTCTGATAATTGCGGCGTTAAAAGGGTCCCTGGCAAAAACAAGAATCCCGTTGCTTTGTTGGAAATCGAATTCCCACCCACCTACGGCACTACCGGATTGCTGGTGGATAAACATGCTGTCTTTGATCTGGTCAAACTTCACCCACAAGTCGATGGAAAAGTCATTAGACCCAAAATCCCAATCCGTGCTGTCAGGCACGCTGACAAAATCACCACTGCCGTCAAAGCTAAACGCCTGATCAACCTTGCCTGCCGCAAAGGTCGTATCACCTTGCAACATGCCATCGTTACCGTCCTGAATATCATTGGCATTACTATCCCCAGACCACCAGCTTACCATATACGAGGGCGGTGGAACACATGCGAGCGGACAGCCTGCAGCGTCACCGTCGGCGTCATTAACAGCATTACCGAGGCGGAAATTGTCGTAGCCAACATCGTCACTATCGAAAGCTGCCTCATCAACAAAGACACGACCAATGGGAACGTCTGTGATGATCCCGAAAAACGAGGTAGGCCCGGAAGTCGTCATATGAATGACGCCACCAGACTGATCAAACACTGTGACGGATTCCCCTGAAAGGTTGTCTCCATCGATGATCCGGAAGCCGACCGCCTGCCAATTCCCTACAATTGTGATCTCCAAGTCATCTTCGTTCCCGTCATCACCTGGTGCAAAGGGGCGGCGGTCGATGTTCAGATAATTGGAGCTTGCAAAGAAAGAAGGCGGCGCAATTTCTAACTGCCCTAGAGGACTGGCGAGGGGTGAATCAAAGATAAAACCCTGTGCGGTGAACTCATTACCCGAAATGGGACCTGTGGACGAACTATTAAAGTCCACGACAGACTGCGGGCCGCTCAGTGCGCTCACGAAACTCACCTCGTCAGTAAAGATTATTGGGCAGCTTGTGCAGCGCCAGGCCTGTTGAAACTGTCGAAAAAGTCCTTTTTGAGCAAAAATCATAAAGCATAGCAAACGCAAGTATCTATAAATACAGTATTTAATTTTTAGAAAAATTTGGTTTTTTTCAAATCTTATACTTTTTCGACAGTCTCGTTAGTGGCTAGTAGTCCCAGGACGGCTACACTAATAATCAAGCAAAACAGCCAAGTCCCTCTTCTTACCTTCCTAAATATTACTCCCTTTGCTTTACTTGTTACTTCGTTTATGACTTTTCCTCCCCTCGCTCTGCACGCTATACGTTAGAGCATTTTTTGATTATTTGTCTTAACTTTAATCCTTCAAGATATAGGGTAGGGATGTATGTTTATGTAAGGCGGGAATAAAACCGTTTCTTAGCTGCTTTTTGGAAAGTGTATAACGTGTATAAAAGGTTAAGAAAATCTGTCTTGAGGAAAACTGCCCTTAAGGAGGGAGGTAAGTAATATTTAGACTGAATAGCAACTACCCCATCTTAGTCCCATCCACCACTACAGCTTTAATTATGATTCTATTATATTTCGAATTTAATTGTCAAGGGAGAATTTTGCCTAAGAGTAATTTAGCCCCTAGACTAAGTTCTCAAACGAGGCCGTAACCTTAGTGTGCTTAAATCTTTATCCTTGAAATTCATCCTAAAGTGCGTAGAATCTGAATATAGCATTTAAACTCGAGTTGTTGGAGGATCTGTGTCAGAAAAAAAGAGAGTTTGTATGATTTGTGGAAAACCTTCTGAGGTTTCAATTTGCGATTCATGTAAGGCTCAGATTCAGGGCGAAGCAATTGACAAGAAGCAAAAGATTGAGAGAGAAGTGAGAATCGGTCCTGAAATGGAGAAGGAAAAGAAAAAGAAAGGGTAGCGGAATCCTTCAGGATTCCATCCGTGGAGGTCTAAAGACCTCCGCTACATTCAAGCTCTAGCTCTTAAAGTTATATCTCACTTCAAATCTAACCCTTAAGCTTTCTCCCAAATCTTTAGTGCTTCCTTATAAACCTTCCTTTTAGAAACCTTGTATTTTTGAGAGACTTCTTTAACAGAGTCCTTCAGGCTTGACCCTCTTTCTCTACAAATCCTGAGCTGGTTTTCCAGAGTTTCGGAAGGAGTTTCTTCTGTTTTGCCGCTGTTTCCTTCAACGACTATCGTAAACTCCCCTTTTATTTCTTTCCTTTCTCCGAGTATCTCAATCACCCTTGAGATTCTTTCTCTCACAGTTTCTTCAAACATCTTAGTAAGCTCCCGGCTTACAGATACCTGTCTATCTCCCAGAGTCTCAAGAATACTCAATAGGGTTTTTGAGACTCTATGAGGAGATTCATAAAATATAAGTGTTTGAGTGTGTTCCTGAATTTCTTCTAAGAATTCCTTTCTTTTTTTATCGGACCTAGGAAGAAACCCAAAAAAAGCAAAGCTCGAAGTAGAAAGCCCGGATACGCTTAACGCCGCTATCGCCGCTGATGGGCCGGGTACAGGAATTACCTCAATTCCCTCTTCCGAAGCAAGCTTTACCAGTCTATATCCAGGGTCTGAAACTCCCGGCGTTCCGGCATCCGACACAATGGCTATGTTTTTTCCAGATTCCAGAAGTGTCAGGAGTTCTTCCGCTTTCTCTTTTTCATTAT
>JACPIY010000038.1 GCA_016187835.1 Deltaproteobacteria bacterium
ATTAAACAAGGAATTCGAGAGTGAGAGCCCGCAAAACATTCTAAAATGGACTCTTGATAATCTTCACCCAAAGGTTTCATTTGCTTCTAGTTTTGGAGCGGAAGACGTAGTAGTAATTGATATGTTGGTAAAGATAAATCCACAGGCAAGGATTTTCACTTTAGATACCGGCAGGCTTAATCAGGAAACGTATGATGTGATAGATGATGTAAGAAGAAAATACAAAATCAAAGTGGAGATCATGTTTCCAAATCAGGATGATGTAGAACAGATGGTTCGAACTCATGGAATGAATCTGTTTTACAGGGGTATGGAGAACAGAAAGCTTTGTTGCGGAATAAGAAAAGTACATCCACTTAAAAGAATGCTGTCAACTCTGGATGGATGGATAACTGGCATAAGAAGTGATCAAACCCAGAACAGGTCCGGTTCCAAAAAATTTGAAATTGATGAACAGTTTGAGGGTATTTTAAAGGTAAACCCAATAATTGATTGGAGCTGGGAACAGGTTTGGGATTATATCAAAGCTAACGATGTTCCTTACAACAAATTACATGATAAGGGCTACCCGAGCATTGGGTGCGAACCCTGCACTCGAGCAATAAAGCCTGGGGAAGACCTCAGGGCAGGTCGCTGGTGGTGGGAGAGGGATTCGGACAAGGAATGCGGCTTGCATGCAGACCACAGTGATGTTCACCCAACACAGAGTAGCACAGTAAGGTGACATATAAATAGTTACAACAAGTTAGCAACAAATTTGGCAAAATCTAAAGGCTACCAGTCGGTCGCACTTACAATCCATTCCAGTATTTATTCCCCGTGTTCTAGTCCTAGTTGCAGCAGTCTTTATCCCCTCCTTAAATTATGGGTAATTTCTTTGCCAGCGGTTTAAAAGATGAAATGCCTTCAGTGAGTTGGATTCATGATTTTAACGAAATTCTCATTATTTTACAAAAGATATTGATTTTTCTAGTGATTTCTGTAATATTGACACCTATTCATATTATCATAAAGGAGGAAGAGGAGACATGTCGAAAAAAGCAATGACAAAGTCCCAGATAGCAGATCATCTGGCGAGCAAAGCCGGGTTAACAAAAAAGGCTGCGGCCCAAATTCTGGATGAGATTGCCGGTCTAGCTTATAAAGAAGCCAAGAATAAAAAGGAGTTTACTCTACCTGGACTCGGAAAACTCGTTCTCGTGAACCGCAAAGCCCGAAAGGGTAGAAATCCGGCGACTGGAGAGGAAATAAAGATTCCTGCCAAGAAGGTAGTTAAATTCCGGGTTGCCAAGGCCTGTAAGGATGCCGTTCTCGGATAAGTTTCTATTCTACTTATTGATTTCATTTGATTTTTATTAAAAACATATGTGCTCATTTCTGATATTGCGCGGCTTGTTTTTTGTCTAGTCTAGTTATATAAGCTAAAAAATTTGTTTTTCAGTTATTAAAAGGCAGCAAATTTTATAATGTAGAAGCGACCCATTGAGTCGCTTCTACAAGGACAGCCTAATTCTTTAACAAGGAGTGTTACGTTTTTTCTTTCGGGTTATATCCGTTTTCTCTAAGAAGAATCATAACCTCCCTCTGGTGTTCAAAGCTTTTCGTTTCCAAACTGATTTCCACAGTTGCCCTGTCAATTGGAAGGTTTCTTGAAAATCTATCATGAAAAATCTGTACAATGTTTGCCTTTAACGAGCCGAGGAGGGAAGTGAGTTTGCCTAGAGAGCCCGGAATATCGGGAAGTTCCACTATAAGCCTTATAAATCTTCCATTCTTTACAAGTCCTCTCTCTATGATCTTTGCCAGTATGTTTATATCAATGTTCCCACCGCTTATTAAAATTAATACGTTCTTTTTATGGAATTTGTTTTTTCTTTTAAAAAGTCCTGCAAGTCCCACAGCGCCTGCACCTTCAACCACAATTCTCTTTCTCTCGGTTAAAAGAAGAAGAGCTTCTTCAATTTCGTTATCGTTAACGCTAATAATGTCATCCACATATTTCTTAACCATCTCAAAGGTAAGTATACCCACTTTCTTTACGGCAATTCCGTCGGCAATGGTTTGTCCCGAACCTGTCTCCACGACAGTTCCTTTCTTAAGTGAAATAGACATAGAAGGCGCGTTCTTTGATTGAACGCCTATGATTTTAATTCTCGGATTCTTTTCTTTAATTGCAGTTGATACTCCCGAAATCAAGCCCCCTCCGCCGATGGGTACTAATACTGCTTCTACGTTCTTAAGGGATTCGATAATTTCAAGTCCTATAGTACCCTGACCAGCAATGACATCAGGATCGTCGAAGGCGTGAATAAACAGATCGCCCGATTCCTTCTCGAGTTGTCTTGCATACCCATAAGAATCATCAAAAGTATTTCCGTAAAGAAATACATCCGCTCCATAGTGTCTAACAGCAACTGTTTTATTAATCGGAGTCCCTTCTGGCATAATCAGTTTTGCCTTCATGCCTAGGAGCTTTGCGGCAAGCGCAACTCCTTGAGCATGGTTTCCAGCGGATGCCGCGATCACCCTCCTTGTAGTTCCGTTTATTTTGTAAAGCTTATTGTAAGCCCCTCTAATCTTAAACGATCCTGTTCTTTGAAGGTTCTCAAGCTTGAGATATACATTTGCACCTGAAAGCTCACTCAAAGAATAGGAGTAAGTAACTGGGGTCTTGTAAACCACGTCTTTTAATCTTTTTGCGGCTAGTTTTATTTCCTTTAGCGTGACCATTGGGTGATTTGCAAGGTTATAATTAATCGCATAAATTCCCATAAAAACCGTTGCGATCCACTGATAATTTCGGATTGAGGACGGCAGATTGCGGAATTAAATCCGCGTTCTGAAATTTGAAATCTGTAAGATTGCTTCCTTACTTTGTTCCTCGAAAATGACATAACAGATAGGCCTAGGTTAACCTAACGGTTTAAAGTAAGCAATAACTTACAGCGTGTTGTTTATATGATTGATGCATTTTTTATAAAATGAGCTACAATTATCCATGGGAGGTATAGATGCCTAAGGTTTTATTGGTTGAAGATGATGAATCTCTAAGGATTCTTTATAGCAGGAGTCTTAGACTTAAAAAATATGATGTTGAAACAGCTGTTAACGGCGCGGATGCTCTAGTTAAAGTGGGTATCTACATGCCTGATGTTATTGTTCTTGATATTATGATGCCTGAGCTAAACGGAATTGAAGTTTTAAAGATTTTAAAAAGTGATCCTGAGTTCAAAAAAATCCCCATATTAATGCTTACGACTGCATCTGAGATAAATACAATCAAAGAATGCCTTGAAACAGGAGCAACGGGCTACATTCTTAAGGGTGGTTCTCCTGATGAGATCGCAAAAAAAATCAATAATATTATAGGCCCGCCTGAATAGATGTTTGACGTTTAATTTCGATTATCTTATCAAAGATCCTTTCTGCCACTTCTGTCTTAGTCATAATAGGAAGTTCCTGAACCTTGCCCCATTTATCCACAAAATAAACGATATTCATATCTTCGCCAAATCCAACTCCGGGTTTTAATATATCATTGGCTACAATTAAATCCGCATTTTTTTTACGTAGTTTTCCAAGGGCATTTTCCACTATGTCCTCTCCCTCAGCGGCAAAGCCCACGACGATTCTGCCGTTCTTTCTCTTTCCAACGTCTAGGAGAATGTCCTCAGTGCGTTTGAGTTGAAGAGTAAATTCCTTTGAACTCTTCTTTAACTTTCCCTGGAAGGTCTCAACTGGTCTGTAGTCTCCCACAGCAGCGGCTTTTATTACGACGGTAGCCCAATCAAGATTACTCATTACGGCTTCATACATTTGCGATACGCTGATAACATTAATCAGATTTACTCCACGAGGCGGAGGCACATCGGTTTTGCCGGAGATTAAAACCACGTCTCCTCCTCTCATCCACCCCGCTCTTGCAATGGCGTATCCCATCTTGCCGCTCGATGGATTTGATATAAACCTCACGAGGTCAATAAACTCTCTCGTCGCTCCGGCAGTAACTACAATCCTTTCGCCTCTCAGGTCTTTGGGGGAAAACACCTTTTCTATTTCTTCAGCTATCTCACTAAGTTCCGGCAGTCTTCCTTTACCTTCCCATCCGCATGCAAGTTCGCCTTCTCCCGGCTCTACCACTATGAATCCGCGTTTTCTTAGCTTCTCCATGTTTTCCTGAACGGCTGTGTTGTTATACATGTTTACGTTCATAGCGGGGCATATCATTACAGGAGCTTTTGTTGCAAGAAGGACTGTTAAGAGGAGATTATCCCCGATTCCCGATGCCGCTTTTCCGATGAAGGTTGCCGTAGCGGGGGCAACCACTATAAGGTCTGCCCTGTCTGCAAGGCTTATATGTCCGATTTCCGATTCCCAATCAAGGTCAAAGGTATTTGTTGCAACACGCTTTCCTGAAAGGGTCTGAAAGGTAAGGGGCGAAACAAACTGAGTTGCATTCTTGGTCATGATTACTTGGACTGAGGCTTCTTCACGCACAAGTCTTCTTACAAGCTCACATGCTTTATAAGCAGCGATTCCGCCTGTAACACCAAGAACTATATTTTTGCCTGAGATTCGGGACATATTATTTCTCCTTACTTCTCTTATATTATGCTACAATATGCTACAAAACAATCCATAACTTCTTGTCATAATGATAAACAAAACCGCCCACCTGTCATTGCGAGAAACGGAGTTTCGAAGCAATCTAAATATAACAAAGAGATTACTCCGCTAAAGCTTGCAATTAGGATTAAAAGGTCTGTTAGTATTATAGAGTAGGGCGAGAAATGAAGCAAACAGATTGATTATGTAGAGACGACCCGTGGGGTCGTCTCTGTTAATATCCTAAAGATTCTTATCAGTCACTGCGCCTTCAGATGCCGAAGTGACGAGTTGAGCATACTTTGCAAGAACGCCCCGGTTGGCTTTTGGCTTAGGTCTTTTCCATGCAGCAAGCCTTTTTTTAATCTCGCTTTGAGGGACGTTCAGATTAATTTCTCTTTTCTTTGCATCAATCGTAATACTGTCGCCGTCTTTTACTACTGCGATAACTCCGCCTTCGTAGGCTTCTGGGGTGATGTGTCCTACGACAAAGCCGTGACTTCCCCCGGAGAATCTTCCATCTGTAATTAGCGCAACATCGTTGCCGAGTCCTCTGCCCATCACTGCCGAAGTTGGGCTGAGCATTTCCCTCATTCCCGGACCGCCTTTAGGCCCCTCGTATCGAATTACAATGACGTGTCCCTTTTTGACCTTTCCATTCAAAATGGCTTTTAGACAACTCTCTTCTGAATCAAAAACAATTGCCTTTCCCGTGAACGATAATCCTTCTTTTCCGGTAATTTTTGCGACGGACCCTAGCGTCGACAGATTTCCATAGAGAACCACAATGTGGCTGTCTTTCTTTATAGGATTGTCAAAGGGTGCGACAATCTCTTGTCCGTTGGGAAAGGGTTTTACGCCTTTCAGGTTTTCTTCTACGGTTTTTCCCGTAACGGTTAGACAATCCCCGTGTATAAGTCCTTTATCAAGGAGCCTTTTCATCAAAGGCGTGAGTCCCCCAATCTCGCAAAACTGGGACATAAAGTATTTCCCGCTGGGCTTGAGGTCGGCAAGCACAGGTACTCTCTTGCCGATTCGAGTAAAGTCATCGAGCGAGAGCTGTACTCCTGCCGCATGAGCCATAGCAAGAAGATGCAACACAGCATTGGTTGAGCCTCCCAGTGCAATAACTACAGTTATGGCATTTTCAAAAGCTTTTCTCGTCATTATGTCGCGGGGGTAAATACCGTTTTTAATAAGATTCATAACAGCGGCGCCGGCATTCAAGCAATCCATGTTTTTTTCGTGAGATATAGCCGCTTGAGCGGAACTATTGGGAAGACTCATTCCGAGCGCCTCTATTGCAGACGCCATTGTATTTGCCGTATACATCCCGCCGCATGACCCCGGCCCGGGAATGGCACAGGACTCGATTGATTTAAGCTCTTCATCATTAATTGTCCTGCTTGCATGAGCGCCTACGGCTTCAAAAACTGAGACAATGTCAACCGGTCGTCCGCAGTAAATTCCCGGCATAATGGTGCCGCCATAGACAAAAACGGAAGGACGATTAAGACGGGCCATTGCCATAACACATCCGGGCATGTTTTTATCGCATCCGCCGATAGCAACAAAACCGTCAAAACCTTCGCCTGCCGCTACGGTCTCGATTGAATCCGCGATAACCTCTCTCGAAACAAGTGAGTAGCGCATTCCGAGGGTTCCCATAGAAATTCCATCGGAGACCGTTATCGTGTTAAAAATGATGGATTTCCCTCCGGCACCGTCCGCACCACATGCAGCTTCGATAGCTAATTTATCAATATGCATGTTACATGGAGTGACCATGCTCCATGTGGAGGCAATTCCAATCATCGGTTTTTTAAAGTCCTCGTCTTTAAAACCGACCGCTCGAAGCATCGCTCTGCTAGGAGCACGCTCAGGGCCTTCTACATAAATGGAGGAGTATTTTCGTGTATCATTGCTAGTCTTTAAGGGCAGCTTTTTTTTCAATTTGGTTTCTCCTTTGAAGTTGCGCTATTCGGATTCCACTATTATTTCTTGAATACTTTTTAAAGTCAATTTCTTCTTTGTAGTTCTCTATTATGCTGTATCAATTCTTTCTGCTCAAGATTGCTGGAATGGTAGAGACGCAAAATTTTGCGTTTCTATGAGGCGGTCTTGTAACGAAAGGCCCCGTAATCTGTCCTGAAACAGTGGAATCTATTCGTGGATTACTGCAATAACCTCTTAAAACAAGCAAAATCGAAAGTTGTAAAAATTTCTATTGATTTAAAGGTCAAAATGATTTAAAAAGAATAAAGAGGAGGTGAAGTAGGGGATATGGAGCTAGTTGCCATTATTAAAACGATTTTTGCGGGGATATTGGGAACAGGGGGAATGAGTTTAGCCATGTGGTTAATTACACGTTCCGGAGTTGCAAATGCGGATATGATTAGAGCAATAGGAAGTATATTCACCCGTTCATATGAAAATTCCTTTGGACCAGGAATAATCATACACCTAATTGCTGGAACCGTTATCGCTTTTATCTATATTTTACTCATCAATCTTCTCTCCCCCACCTCAATAGCCTACTTTATCCTCACAGGAGCCATGATCGGACTCTTTCATGGTGTCGCATTCAGCTTTCTTCTTGTTGTTTCAGTGGCTGAACATCATCCTTTAGAACAATTCCGCGATGCGGGATCCGAGGTTGCTATAGCTCATCTTGTGGGACATATCATATACGGACTCATTATAGGTGCAGTAGTGGGAATTTTGGGGATTAGATTTTTTTAAAATTCGAGTCTATCTCCGTCACTTTATTCTTCCTAATGTTTATCATGCTTGAAGATAAGTAGTGAATACCCACTTCTTTTTAGATTCAACAACATTTATTATAATCGGTATTACATTTATTTGGAGGTGAATGTGTGAGAGAAATCATTCCAGGCATTTATACATGGTCATGGCTTTCTCCAAGACACGGCTACAATTTTAATGGGTATGCCTTTAATAGCGCCGAAGGCTTGATTGTGATTGACCCTGTTATTATGGAGGATGCCGATATGGATGAGTTGCAAAAGCTTGGAACCCCCGCTCTTATCATCTTGACCAATAAAGACCACGAGCGGATAGCTTATGAAATTCGAGACCGTTTTGGAGCTAAGATTCACATCCATAAGGAGGATGCTCCGTTACTCAAACAGGTACCGGACCACAAATTTGACGATGGCGACATACTTCCGGGAAATCTCAGGGCAATTAATGTATCGGACAACAAATCACCTGGTGAAACAGCCCTTTTACTCCTGCGTGGAAAGGGAATTCTATTTATAGGTGATGCTATTATCGGATGGCCTAAAGGAGAGTTTTCTCTGCTTCCCATGGATAAATATCAAAACCCGCATAGAGCAAAGGAATCAATTAAGGTGTTACTCGAATATGATTACGACACGGTACTTGTTGGGGATGGAGAATCTGTCTTGGAGGGTGGCAAAGAGGCAATTCTTAGATTCCTAAGACGTGAAAATGTGCACTTAACTTTGCCTGTACGGTAAATTTGCTATATTTTGAAATAACTGTAGAGACGGCATTAATGCCGTCTCTATCTTGAAAAACACTAATAGAATGTATTATAAGATTGAGAATGTATGTAGTTGTAAGGAACGCATACCTGTCCTGAGCGTAGTCGAAGGATATGCGTTCCTTACAATTTGTAACAAAACTTTAACCTAGTAGATGCAAAGCAGTGCTGTAGGTGATGTATGCCCAAACCAAACTTTGTTAAGGTTGCAACAGTTGAGGAAATCCCTCCGGGACGCGGGAAATTGGTTATGGGTCCGTTCGAGAAGCCAATTGCGCTCTTTAATGTAAACGGCGAGTTCTATGCAATTAATTACATATGTCCACACATGGGAGGACCTCTTGGAGAGGGAAAACTTACGGGCTACGTTGTAGCCTGTCCGTGGCATGGCTGGACATTTGATGTGAGGACGGGTCTTCCAGACCATCCAGGCGGTCATTCGGTTTCGGCCTATGAGGTTAAGGTTGAAGGTAGCGATGTTTTTGTAGGGTGGTTGAAGAGAGTTAAGGGTTGATTTCTGGCTGGTTTCTTGAATACACTTCGAACCCCAAAATACTATAATCTACTTGTTAATAATTCAAACTTTGCATTGTAATATTGATCATAAAGTAAAACTAAATCTTGATATTGTCTTTCCAATAATCCTTCTACGTTGGTCTCTCTTTTAATAGCAATATTGCAGAGACCCCATCTTTATCATATAGCATCACATGTTACATAGAAAGATTCTGGAACTTATATTTTAATGTTACACAAACACATAATAGGCAATATGTATTAATAGGGGTACAGAAATTATCTTGTGATTAACGATAGTTCCAACGCACTTATTGTGAATTTTTTTTGAATTCACTCAATTTTATCTTATGTTGTCTTAATAGCCTTTCCATTGTTCCATCATATATAGCCTTCGGAGCATCCACTGGAAGTCTCATCTCTCTTTTGACTTTATCAGCCAGTTTTTTATGCGTAATAGGATATAGCTGATACTTCATAATCATCCAAATTCCATTATTCACCCTTAACTGTTCCATGAATGACGAAGGCATCATTCTATTAACAAACAAGGGTAAGACATCTAACTCTTTACATATCAGTATCTTGACATCAAACTCATCTTTATCCATATAACCCAAGGTATTTTTTACTTCCACCCCATATCGAATTGAATCTCTCTCGAATATAAAGTCCAGATTATGACCTGTTTTTTGCCATTTTTTGCCTTCTAATTCATTTGTGTTACGCCCTAGCATCCCAAATCCATATCTTGTAAATCCTTCATTTACTAGAAGCTCTCCAGTTTGACCTAATCCTGCTACAAAATCAGCCTCGGAAAATTCATCTATAAGTTTTGCTGCCTTGTTTATATTTCTTTTGTAATACCTGTTTGAATTATGATAATAAAACTTTGCTGTGCCTCCAAACTCCAATTTTCTTTGGTATGAGTTTAGAATGCTTCCCTCTAAAAAGCGAAGTGCTCTATTAGTTACCCAGTGATAATATTTTTTCTCAAATATCACCTCCACCTGCTTTGAATAAAAAACCTCCGTACTGTTTTCCTCAAAAAAATTCGTCAGCTCCTCTCTCGCTTCAACATCGTAACGTTGTACCTTGTCCGAAACATCAAAATCCTCTTCAATATGTGTATATCTATCCACCGAGCCACAACTAGGGCATGGGAAACCAGCATTCTTAAGTAAAATTTTTTGTCCACATTCTGCACATTGCATATTCCTTATGTCTCCTGGTTCTTATAATTTAGATTTAGTAAAATAAAAATTTGGAATGTCAATGGAGAATTTGAGTGTTGTACGCTAGATAAGATGTGCTTACATATGATAATTAGGAGTAGACCCTATTCGTAATAATTTCGATTAATGTAAAAAGATTTGTCTTGGATTAAGATAACCTTTCCAAAACTTTCGTTATTTACAAAAAGTATTACAATCTCCTTATGTCTCCAAACCAAACATCAAACGATGCAAAAATGTACGACCTTTATAAATTTTGCGAACTGGTTATTTGTTCAATTCGCATTCTAACGCACAAACCGATGACTTATCCAAGTTCCATACTGTAAAGGCGCACTCAGGAACCTTGTCTGGCTCTGACCAATAATTATCGAAGATATCAATGAATATTAATGCATCCCCTTTCTTGTAATTTTTACAAGTACTTATATTTTTATTGAATTGAAACCTTTTTCCACTTATCCAAATATTATTGCTATCCATTCCCTCTATTTTGTGTTCCTTATAGCTTATTGTTGGTAAAGTCATAGTTTTAGAGTCACCAATTCTTTCAATCTTAAGGCTTTCTATAGAGCAGAAACTCCTACCATCAACAGACCAAAATAATATAATCCCTCCTTCTCTTCTTTTTTCTTCGTTATCAAACTCCGCACCAAAACTAAAAACTCCCACTTTTTGTCCGAAGTCTAATGTTACTGAATTATTTGTTTTATTTATTGCTAAAACCTGATTAAAGGTTTTAGATTGTGCTAGATCTAAGCTTCCAAAAACAATAATAAAAACCAGAAGAAAACTATAACGAATCAATTTTACTCCGATAGTCAACTTAACGATTGAAGTAAAACATATCATAATTGCCAAAGATTTTAAACTTTTAATTAGGGTACCTAACTTCCTTCATCGTACATTTGGCACAGAACTCCCTCATTAATTCTTGGCAAATTTTGTTATTCGCTCCAGATTGTTATAAAATAAAAGTTTCGGTCAAAAAAAATGAGGAGAAGGCATTATGAAAATATTAGGTGATGAAAAACTAGGAGATAAGCTGCCTCCTAAACCTAATGCGATTGATAACCTGCCCATTAGTAAAGAAGCCAAGGACCTTTACATTAATTTTTGCCTGAAGCAAAGGGAGAGTATTAAATCTCAGATGGAAAAAGGTATTAAATTACCAAAGATTGAATTAACGAATGTTGATAGAGAGAAGTACCGAAAAACTTACTCTATTGGGAAAGACAAATTTAATGAGATAGTAGAGGAGTTAAAAAAATACGGTCTAATTTTTTGATTGGTTTAACAACTCAAACTAACACAATTTTAAATGTCCTCCTGTCACATAAAACTTTTTCTTATAAAAAACCTATTCCTTATCTCCCATAACACTTTTTTCTACTGTAAGCTGTATAAAACACTTCATTCATGAATATGTCCCTGACAGCCACCAAAAATCTTCTATCCTCAATAAAACAGGATAAAATCTATTGTATTTGTGCTCACATAGATTTTACAAGTCTGGAATTATAGTAACCTTTGATTAGTAACTGTGGGTATTGACAAGAGGTTAGAGATAATTGGATAATAGAAAAATGTAAATCTTTTAGAAATTGAAGCTTCATGAAAACTCAAAAATATTCGGTCAATCAACATATAATTGAAACAATCCTTTCATGGGTAAAGTCAGGTGAAATAGCAATACCTGAAATTCAAAGACCTTTTGTTTGGGATTCAACTAATGTTAGAAATTTAATGGACTCACTTTATCAAGGTTATCCGATTGGCTATTTAATCGCCTGGCGTAATCCAAATGTAAAACTTAAAGATGGTAAAACTTCAGAAGGTAAAAAAATACTTATAGATGGACAACAGCGTGTAATGGCACTAACAGCTGCTATTTTAGGTCAGCATATCATTAATAAGGACTATAAAAGAGTGAGAATACAAATAGCTTTTAATCCTCTAACGGAAAGATTTGAAGTTTTTAATCCAGCCATTGAAAAAGATAGTAGTTGGCTTCCCGATATTTCTAAGATAATATCGGGAGAAATTGATATGTTTGATTTAGCAGAAAAGTATTGTGCAGCGAATGATAAAACTGATAGAAAGTTCATTTTCAGTAAAATAGAGTCTCTCAGAAAAATAACTCAGAAGCAGATAGGGTTAATAGAATTAGATTCCGATTTAGATATAGAAACCGTAACTGAGATTTTTATACGAATTAATTCACTAGGCGTTGTCTTGAGCCAAGCAGATTTTGCTATGTCCAAAATTGCTGCAAATGAAAGCTATGGAGGGTCAACACTCAGAAAGTGCATTGACTACTTCTGCCATTTGGCAGTTGCACCGGAGTTTTATTCTCAGATAATCGATGTAGACAAAGATTTTACCTCTACAGAATACTTCCGAAAGATGTCATGGCTAAAGGAAGAGCACGAAGACTTGTATGACCCCAATTATAGTGACTTATTGAAAGTCGCTTTTACACCTGAATTCAACAGAGGGAAATTATCTGATTTAGTTAGTTTATTATCTGGAAGAAATTTTGAGACTAGGAGTTATGAAGAAGAGATAGCAAAGGAATCTTTTGCTTTACTTGAAAAAGGCATACTGAATTTTATTAACGAGACCAACTTCAAAAAGTTTTTAATGATAATTAAATCGGCGGGTTTTATTTCCTCTAGACTAATCCGCTCTCAAAGTGCATTAAATTTTGCTTACATCTTATATCTAAAACTTAAATCGCAAAGCTACGATCCCGCCGATATAGAAAGATATGTGCGTAGGTGGTTTGTCCTATCAATTCTGACGGGTAGATATTCCGGTTCAGCCGAGTCCGAATTTGACGCAGATATTAAGAACATATCAACTAAGGACTTTAAAGAATATCTTGAATCTGTTCAAGATGCTGAGCTATCGGATGCCTTTTGGAATGTAGCTTTAGTTCAAAATCTAGATACATCTGTAGCAAGCAGTCCTTACTTTAATGTTTACTTAGCCTCTCAAGTTAGAGCTAATGATAAAGGATTCTTGTCAAAAGATATAACAGTACAGGATTTGATTACACATATGGGAGATATTCACCACATATTCCCCAAAGATTACCTCAAGAAGTTCGATCTTAAAAAAGGTCAGTACAATCAAATAGCTAACTACGTGTTTATGCAATCGGAAATTAATATTCGGATTGGTAACAAATCTCCCAGTAAATACTTTGAAGAGTTAATTGAACAGTGTAATGATGGGAAACTAAGATATGGTGGACTTAACAAGTTTAGTGACTTAAAAGAAAATTTGAAAATGAATTGTGTACCCGAAACTATATTTTCAATGAATTTTGAAAACTATGAAGAGCTTCTAATCCAAAGAAGGTCTTTAATGGCTGAGAAAATCAGAGATTATTATTTTTCGTTATAGTTTGTTAATCAGTCAGTTCAACATAGACTCGTCTTTACTTGTTGAAATTGGTGGATTACTACCGATGAATACGACAGAAAATGTCATGAACTCAAAGAAAGGCAATATATAATTAACGAACAATTAAAGAGTTATCTAAGAGCAGATGAAAGCTTCAAAATAACAGTAAATACGTTACGTTCCATAGCATCGAAAGCTTACGACCTATTTATAAGTTCGAATATTGTGCAAAAAAGGAAACTGATCAACTATGTTTTTTCGAACTTAGAATTAAAAGGCGTAACCCTTCAATATTCTTTGAAAAAACCCTTTGATTTAACGGTAAATTGCTCGACTTATCAGGAATGGCTGGGGCTAGTGGATACATTTCGAACTAGGTATTACAAAGAAATAATCGATTTCAACCTACAAATTCAATCTTTTAAAGAATCTTATAATCAAAGTGGGAGCGAATTTCGGTTCCAGTCAGAGTAATGGAAGTGAGTAATAAGCCTTAAGCTGTCGCGTTGTCACTACTATTTTCTGGACGCCTTGAGAATGTTAAAGCATGTTCTTAACTAACCCTAAGATTTTTTATCCTACTTTGCTTGCCTTTGAATCCAATGCTAATTGCTGAAATTTGCCTAAAATATAGCGTTGGTTATGGTCAATAATTTTCTAGGTTGCAGCATGAACCTTACAGGCTTTAGAAGTTAGTATGAACGATGTAGTTCTCCCAAGTGCGATGTTTTAATAAATCACCGCACATCCTAATAATTCTAATAATTCGCGGTTCCCGTCCTAATGTCCACGTCGGCGGATCGCTCCCTGGAAAAGAATCTCGACCGGCTACTGTCACAATGTCTCCTCCTGGTCAATTTTGTCGCTTTCGATCACGGCAGGCTCCTGCGCCGGTGCTATGGGATTTACCGCCATACCCTTCCGTTCCCTGGGGTCTTCCTTTCCGCTCATAGTCGATCCGCCTCGCTTATTTTTTCTTCAGCCAGCCTTACCATTGCCTTAAATTCAAGCCCTGGTTAGACCACCTGCTTTGGTGACAGACAGTTCTCTACAACTAAGCCACATTGCTCTCCTTTCGTAGCGAAACCGCCAGTTAGTTCCGTATAGTTGACCTTTTCAACAACTCTGATTCGTAGTACAAAGGTCACTTCGCAGTAACGCCGTTTAAGCGGAACAACACTACAGCTAGATGGGTAGCCGGCGCTGCCACTTGCAACGCCTATACTATCCCCTCCACTTATGTACGTCATGAATTCCATTTCACCAACTTTTTCAGAACGGACTGGCACACCCGCACACGATAAAAGCTCTGTTTTGGACATACCTATAAGCTAGGATTGGGCTCTTTTTGTCATCTCGGCCCGTTCAAACTTCGCGCATCCCAAAACTATTACACTAAAAAATAGCGCTGGTATTAACCTGCACATTTTTAACCTCAATGCCATCCTTACCGCCTTATAGATATGATATACATCTATCGTACAACCCTATAAGTCACGGACCATCTCATAGGTGTATCTTAGGTTGCTACTCGTCGTGCATTGCGGCCCGCACTTTTTCTACGAGCTCTTTTGGGATCTCCTTCATGCCGTGGTCTTTTTGGGCATGTTCTGCGCACTTATTCAAAATCTCTTCAACTGTTTCGCCCCGGGCTTCAAAATCGCAATCCACTCCGACATCTCTACAACAAATTACTTTTGCCATTGTATACCTCTGTATAAAATAAATTTGGGCTTATTACACAAACTCAGCTTCATGTGTTTTCTCTATGTTGATTTTTTATTTGTGGGAACATCTTAAAGGCGATTAGAAGGATTCTTAAGAGAAGTAAGAATATGTTTTCTTGATTAATTAAAGTCGAATATCGAAGAAGATGAGACAGACTACTAAGTATCCCCACCCTCCACAACCACCTTGTATGTTCCGCCTTGTTAAGATACACGTTTCATATAGTCATCTGTTTTTATATCAAGCCAAATCATGTCCGACATTGTTTGGGTAATAGTTAATGATGTGATAACTGACTACTACTTCTTCTGTGGCTCTTTAAGCTCGATAATCAGAACATGAGCGTCGGTGCTCCCCACGTTCTCTACAGCGTGGGTCTCTGCTTCTCTCCAACCCACCTCGCCAGCCTTGAGCTGACTCTCTGTGGTTTTGCCATCGGGTAAAGTGAATTTTACTGTGGCATCGCTTAACATGTATAAGAGATTAGCTGGATGCGAATGCATCGCCTCTTTATCACCGGGTTTGCTCTGATAATCGAGCACTCGCACTCGGTCATTTTCCAGCAGCACTTGATAATGTTCCGGTGCCACTTTCACCGGGTCTTGTGCGATTGCCGTTTTCCAGACAACCACCAACATTAACATGACTAACAAAACGCCCATACTAAGATAGGTTAAGTTTTTCATGATTGATCCCTCCTTTTTTTAGTTTATTGACTCCTTATTATTTTTATTCATACAGCAGATGAACACCACAAACTTCGTCATCCTAAACCTTCTTTTATTTGAAATATGTGCTTCTCTAGGAGTAAAACTAAATCTTGTTTGCTCTTTTCCGTGGGATTAAGATAGGAATGAGAATATAGTAGTAATCTCTTACAACCACTATAACTACATTGTGGTTTTTATGGACATGCAAGTTTATTTTATCCCAATATAAGAAGAATCTAGGTCAAATTTAACTTGTCTCTCCAATTGAAAGTTTTCGGTGAGTTAACCCCCTAGGTACTTAATTCTCCAAGCCTCAAAGTATTCTTTCGGGACTCCCTCCATTTTGTCATCCTTGAATTTTGCTTCCCATTTTAATACTCCATCTTCGTAATAGATCGCGGTGACACCTTCTCTTTTACCTTGTTTGTAGTTACATATTTCCTTCAGTGCTCCATTTTCATAGTATTCCCTGCTTACACCTTCTAATTTATTGTTTTTGAAACTCAGTTCCGTCTGTAACCTTCCGCTCTCATAGTACACATTGCTTATACCTTCTAGCGTATCACCTTGACAGTTCCATTCTGCAAATAATTTTCCGTTATTGTCGTAAATCTTATCTATCCCATTTAACTGCCCTCCTTTTTTAAACGAGTTTTTTCTTTTTATTGTTTAAATCCTCTTTCCCCTGTTTCTAATGCGTCTTGGTCTGGGAGAACAAAAACAAGCCCGTCTTAGAAAAGACACGCTTTCCTCTAAAAATTTCCCCTCGCATCTATTTGAGGCTTAGGTAATCCTCGAAGGCTTACGGCGTCCTGTCTATACTTTTTTGACTGAGCGTAAGTAAATCTTTAGTCAACTTATTGGACGAGTTTTGAGTCGAACGTATGTAATCCCTTTGAAGAGACGTAAACCAATCAGTCTGAGCATGTAAGGGTTTTAAACCCTCACTCCACATCTTCATACCTTCATTGGGCAATTTCTCCGAGAAATCTCTCATAAGGTTTATGTAATCCCTTTGCAAGCTAAGCCACTTATCGAGTTGGCTACTTAGTACTTTTAGATTCTCTTCCCAAAGAGAAATTGTAAGGTCAAAGCCTACAAGAAAATTTTCTTTAACCAAGACGCTTACACCCTTCATTGCATCTGTAATATCTCTTATTTTTAATTCTTCTCTTTTTACTTCAGGCATTGCGTTACCCCCCTGTTTCATAGTTTTTTGATAAAATTTGTAGGAATCAATAAAACTATATCCAACTAGCCCGGTTTAGAATGAAGCAGAAATAACATTATTAGTTAATCTCCTCCCATTCTTTCCATGTTTCCCCAATGTTTTGAAATCGCTCAACGTCCTCTGTGTGGAGCAGGGGATTATTTTGCCAACTTAAGAATCTTTCAAATACGATTTTAAGTTTTGTCTTTACCAGGGAAGGATCAAGATCACAGTTGATATCCCCGTGAGATGTTAGTCCCCCAAAAGGGAAGAACATCTTGTGGAAAAGTATCTGGCGGAGTTCTAATCCATGATATGCAACCAGTCCCGTCCGAACAAAGCCATAGCCCATTCCAAAAGCAGAAGCTAATTCTTCCTTAAGCCCAAGTTTTTCCGCAGCCATTGAAGCAAGTGTGGTAAGCACATATAAAGCTTCAGGTGTAGAGTATTCGTATTGGAAGAGCTTCTTATCCATGTCAATAATGTTTGATCTAAGCCTAAGCCCTTCATATTCCTGTCCAACACGCAAGTTTGAGATGGCAAGTTCATCCGGGTTAAAGTCTCCAATATCTCCACACATTTCTAAAGAGCATCTTAAATTTCCCCATTCTTTTCTGGCTATCTGAGTAGCTCCATCAATCATTATTTCACTCATTATTTCACTTCCTTTTTTTTATGACGCACTAATACCTGTTAACAAAACTTCCGGAACTCATGACAAGAGGTCATCAGACCTTTTGTCTTACTCCTCCATTGTTTTTGCGTAAGGATTAAAGATGATTACATTTAGGAGTATGATAAGATAGCTTTAACCACTCCCCACACTCAGCCTCTATTGACCATACTACTCCTCTTAAAAGGTAAAGTCAACAAAAATTTTCAGAATAATAGAAGCGGATTGCCTCCTAAAAATTGGGACAGTTTCTATCAGTAAAAATCTTTAGAAATCTATATTATAAGATTTTGCTTTTAAGCTTATTTTTAACTCTTTTCTCTGTTTTTTCGTAAGTTCGCTTGCAGGCTTATTTAAAAGGAAATTTTAGAGTTCAGAGCTTCAGTTTGCTTGATTAGCAGCTCCGTTCCAAGTTCAAGCTCTCCTGGTTGGACGCACAGAAGAAGTTTCTTAAATTTCTCTCTATAGCAGTTTTCGATTTCTTTCTTGTTTTTCATATTTCAGATTTTTATGGAGCAAAGAATCAGAGCTGAATCATCTTGGCTTTCCTTAATTCCTCAACAACTCTTTCATCTCTCTTAAATGGAGTTCCATAACTAATGAGTGAGAATAGTTCTTCAAATGGCCTTCTCGGTCTCTGCCTTTCTGTTTCAGGAGGCTCGGCATAATATCCAACGCTCATTATCCAAAGTACAGTAGCCGTCTCAGGAAGTCCAAGCGCCTTTCTTGCTTCCTCAGATTCACAGGTATTAAGACAAGTACCAAGTCCTTGATCAACGGCAGCAAGCATTCCAAAAGCAATTCCCATCCCACCTTCAATGTAGTTGATAATTTCAGGATCTTTTCGCCTTGTTTTCATATAAACATTATCAATATATTCATGACTCCAGCCATGAGTAGGTTCAAGCGCACCTATATCAATAAGCTCCTTCATTCTTTCAGCACGATCTTTCCAAGCCTGCATGTCAACATACCAGCAGATTAAGACCGGGGCTTGAAGAATATGAGTACTGTTAAACTCAGCTATGGAATCAATAAGCCTTTTGGGAGCATTGTCTCTTTCTACAACCACTGCCCTAAGGACATTTAAATTTGAAGCGCAAGGGGCAAGCCTTGAAGCTTCGAGCATTATCTGAATTTTTTCCATTTCAACAGGCTTATCAGGCAGGTAGTATCTTATCGATCTTCTTTTCCCAATAACCTCTTTAAATTCCAATTTCTTCTCCCCCCTTTGCTGAGTTATTTTATTCTAGACTTTTAAAGACACTCCAGGTAGCAGTATACTAAATAAAAATACCTACTGTCTGATTCTCCAAAAACAATCTTAAAGGAAGTCTGTGTAAGAGTTGATAAACCAGAGGAATTAGTAGAAACTCAAAAAGCGGGCTAATTCCCTTGGAGTATAACTTATATCTATTAAGGATGTATAGAAAAATAGAGTAAGAAGTTCTTGCTGTATTAATCCATCACCTTGAGCTATTTGAGCTATATCGCTGTAGCTAATCCCGATACCCAATTGTGCCTCTTTCGGATCTTTTTGAAGCCGTTTGAGTACCTGTTCAGCGTTTATCTTAAGCTCAGCAATCATGTACCTTTGCCTCTTAAGAGTTTTCTTTAAGCCTCTATCTTTATGATAGAACCTTCTACCTGAACCCTGTAGCTTTTTACCCCTCTTCTGGCTGGAGGTCTTAGTACTTCACCTGTTTTTATATTGAATTCTGACCCATGCCATGGGCAAGTGACCGCTTCTCCCTCAACTTCCCCTTCAGAAAGAGGGCCCCTTGCATGTGGACAGGTGTCATCAATAGCATAATAGTCTCCTTCTAGGTTAAAAATGGCTATCTTTTTCCCTTCGACTTCTACCATCTTTGCCTCACCCGGAGCTATTTCATTGGTTCTAGCGATTTCAACAAATCTACTCATCTTGCCCTCCTTTCACTGCTTTCTTTAAAGGGATAATACTCATCTTGACAAAACTAGGCTTACAAGGTTATATATTTAGGAATTCTAAATAATTAGGTCTTATATGTCAATTTTCGACCCAAAGTACAGAGATAAGCACGTAAGCGCGAGGATAGCCAGAGCCTTTTTTCGTATAAGTCAGACTACTAAGAATATGTTGTGGGACGAATGCAAGTTAAAAAGTCTAACACCTGCACAGATTCAGACTCTTCTATTTATCCGCTATATAAGGCCTGATTCAGCTACAGTTAACACACTTGCTAAGTCTCTTTCATCCACTCCTGCTACAGCTAGTGGCGTTCTAGATGCTTTGCAAAAAAAAAGCTTGGTAATGAGAGAAAGAAAGGAAAGTGATAGGAGAGTTGTTTCTTTAAGTTTGACCTATAAGGGTGCGAATACTATCCAAAAATTGGAAGGTCTTGGCTATGAACTCCAAAAAATTATTGAGGAGCTGATCGTTGAGGAACAAGAGGTATTGTTAAGTTCTTTATCTAAAATTGAAAGGTTGCTAAGAGAAAAGGGATATGCCTTGATAACTGAAACGTGTCTGACCTGCTGTTATTTCAGACCGAACATACATCCAGGAGCGGAAAAACCACATTATTGTAAGCTTTTTAATATTGATTTGGGTGAGGATGAAATATACATGGAATGTCCAGAGTATAGTGAGCTCGAGATGTAGAGTAAAAATTTTTTAAATTTAATATTTAGGAATCCTAAATAAAAATACGATGAAACACCAAGAATACGAAGATAAATTTGAAGAGGAACCCTTCCTTGAACTTCTTGAGGATGAATTTCTACAAGATAGAACTGAGGCAGAGTTTAATACTCAGCTTGCATCCCCGAGGATTAAAACACAGAAAGAGAAGAGTGCAGATGAGAAATTCGGACTCCTTCAACCCTACTTTAAAGATATGAGGAATGAGCCAATTTTTACTCCTAAGGAGGAAATTGAGGTTTCAGCAAATATGAAAAAATGTGAGGTAAGGGTAAGGGAGATAGAGAGGACTCTTGAGATTTTGGGCAAAGACTTAAAAGAGAGCCCTCTAGAGGTAGTAAATAAAAGTAACCTTGAGCCGGTATTAAACAATGGGAATTCCATTCCAAGGCGTGTACAGAGACTTACCGCTCTTAGGAAAGCGTATTTGAACAAGACAAAAGAATTTAAGGAGAGATTTATCAATGCAAACTTAAGGTTGGTTATACATATAGCAAAGAAATATAAAGGGCAGGAGCTTCCTTACGCGGATCTAATTCAAGAGGGTAATATTGGCCTAATGAGAGCTGTAGAGACGTTCGACCACACAAAGGGTAAGTTTTCCACTTATGCTACCTGGTGGATATATCAAGCTATATCGAGAGCACTTTTTAATCAGACAAGAACCATTAGGGTTCCTGTATATGTGCTTGAAAATGTAAGCAAGGTACACAGAATAAGCTCAATGCTTCATAAGGAGACGGGGAGAAAACCCATGCCAGAGGGAATTGCTGAGAAAGTGGGGATTCCTGTTGAGGCAGTAAAGTGGATTTTAGAAGCCGAAAAAAATGTTGTTCATCTCGACTCACCTATACTTTATGAGGGGAAAACGACTCTTCTTGAGTTTGTACCTGATAATGGGTCATCTGCGCCAGACTCTATTGTGGCAAAGGCAGCAATTTCACAGAGGATAAGAGAGGCTCTTTCACTTCTTACTCCTAGAGAAGAGGAGATAATTAAAATGAGATTCGGGATAGAACAAGAAACCCCACATACACTTGATGAGATTGGAAGAAAGTTTAGTGTTACGCGTGAACGTATAAGGCAGATTGAGCAAGGAGCACTTAAAAAGCTTGCAACATCAGAAATAGGAGAGGTGTTAAAAGGCTTTTTAGAATAAATAAACCAATGATAGAGAAAGCCATTAAGATAACAATAAGCGAGTGGGATAATATAAGACGATCACTTGAGAAATGCGGAGATATAGGGAAGCTTGCCCCTGAAGAGGTTGTAACAGATGACCCTATTCTTATGCTTAAAAAAATTTTTACTTTTCACCTCAAGCCTTATCGAAATGGAAAAAAACTTCTCAAGCATGGATATAGCATCCCTGAAGCTGCCGATGTATTTGCTGCTCTTACCACAAACGCTGCAGAAAGGCTAGGGCTCACAAGAGGACTGGCTGTAGCATTTGGGGAAGGTTACAGTTAACTCAGAACTGGTTTGTTAAGACTGCAGGGAACGGAACTGCAACAGGTTATCTTTTTTAACATTTTCTTCCCAAAGAGACCGGATTTCAATTGGGATTTTAATTCCTCCCGAACCCAGGCTGGATGGATTGGAAGTGAAGGAGAGTTTACCCTAGCAAGACAGACGAAGCAACCGGCATCACCTTGAGTATTCAAAATATCAAGATAATTATTTACTAATATCAATTATGCAAGAGCTTTTTATACTGGATGATTTTGATATTATCAAGATTTTAGAAGAGCTTTCATCCATCGGTGCAACTTCTGTCAGGATTCTTAATGAAGATTTAAGTATGTCCCTTCTGAAAGAGGCAGAAGGTTACATATACAAACCGGAAGATGAAATTGTAGGCAGCGGGGATAGAATTGTAAGGCAGCAGATGGGATCATTTGATGATTTTTCAGATGGAAGCAAATATATTCTCCTTAAGAAGTCTTTTCAGGCTTTGTTTGACGGATATTTAGCAGAACTAGAGACTTATCTGTTTGAAACGCGCTAGGGTTTTAATTTAATGGTACTTCAGAAATATGAAAAGGGGTCTATTGGCATTACCCCACACAGAGATGGATTAAGCTATATCAATCTTGTGTGCATTTTTAATATTGGGGGGCGAGGGAAATTTTTCATCTGCTCTGACAGATTTGGAAAAGATGCCAGAGAAATTGATGCCTCTCCAGGCAAAGTTGTGTTCCTGAGAGCTCCTGGATTTTTTGGATCTAAAGACAGGCCGTTTCATTTTGTCACTGATATTCAAGAAACAAGATATACGTTTGGATTAAGGCAAAAAAAGCGGCTAGTCCAGCTTGGTATGCCATTGCTGTAAAAGGTAGCAAGTCATCAACCGAGAGGTGTGGCTATGGAAATTCCTGAATTGAATGTAGTGACAGGGGCTTTCGGCTACACGGGTAAATACATCACAAGTCGACTTCTCTCGATGGGAAAAAGAGTCAGAACGCTCACTGGGCATCCTAACCATCAGAATCCTTTTGACAACCAAGTGAGCGTTGCTCCATTCAATTTCGATAACAAGAGGGAACTGATTAAGAGCTTACAAGGAGCTACAACCCTTTACAACACATACTGGGTGCGCTTTTCGTATGGGCAAGTCACATTCGACAAGGCTGTCGAGAATGTGAAAATGCTCATTAAAGCAGCCGAAGAAGCTAGCGTCCGCAGGATTGTGTACATTAGCATCACGAACGCCTCTGAAGAATCGCCTCTTCCTTATTTCAGAGGGAAAGGATTTCTTGAAAAGGTCATCATTAATTCTAGGCTATCGTATGCTATCATCCGACCAACGGTGATATTCGGACCTGAAGACATCCTTATCAATATTATCGCTTGGTTTCTCAGGCAGTTTCCGATATTTGCCGTCTTTGGATCGGGTGATTACCGAGTGCAGCCAGTGTTTGTAGGAGATGTAGCCGAGATAGCCGTCAGTGCTGCTCATCAGGATGAGAATATAATCATAGATGCCGTTGATCCTGAGATTTATACGTTTGATGAACTGGTTCGGCTTATCGCTGACAGGATTCGTAGTAGAGCCAAGATCATACATCTGAGGCCAGAATTAGCGTTTTTCCTTTCCAGATTGATAGGTTACATGGTTAATGACATAGTCCTAACTTGGGATGAGGTCGAGGGATTGATGTCGAACCTTCTGGTTTCTGAGAATCCTCCGATAGGACAAATACATTTAAGTGATTGGCTGAGTCAGAACGTTGATAGTATAGGGACTAAGTATGCTTTTGAGTTGTACCGACACTATCATTGAGATACGCTCCAGCTGATTGAAATGCCGGGAGCTCTACTGAATAGGAGCGCTCCATGATGAAGGTTGATGAAGCCAAATTCTATACAACAGATATAACACGGCGTAAGTATAGCTTGATTAAATACCCTTTACTCACCTCTGCACTTCGCTTATGCTAATCACATTGTATAAGATTGCGTCTTTTTTAAAAACAGCCTTCATTTATGGCTGTAAGACTGAGAAATTTCAGATTAGGTCTTTTCAAAACTCCAATGCCTCATAAATTCCATCGTATCCTGTCTCAGAATCTGAAGATACGAGGGATTTTTACGAAGCGTTGGAGTTTTAAGTATGGTTGAATTTTTTAGAGCCTAGCAGAGATTTGCCGTAATTTGAATTCCTTATTTGTTTTATTTCGATGAGTTATGAATTTAGTCAGATTTGTGATAATCCAAAATTCTTCCTTGATTTTCATGCCTGAAATATGATATAAAATTATGAGAGTTATAGTAGGGGGAGTTAAAATGGGGTAGCTCACATTCTGTATAAGCTTACTTATTTACCTTCTATAGTAATTGTTCTTTATTTCAAATCTTGTTTCCCTAACTATTTTTTACACCTTCCAAAACTAGTTAAGAGATATAGTTACATACAAATGTCTATAAAAAGGAGACCCTGGTTTTGGAACGCTGGTAATGCTCCACGGGGTCTATGAAAACAATCAAAGGAGGTATTAAACAATGTCTGTTTCAGTGAAATTAAGAGAGTATCTTGATCAAAACAAAATCAAATATACTTTAATTTCCCATTCAATAGCATATACTGCCCAGGAATTAGCTGCTAAGATGCACGTTCCCGGTCAGGAAATGGCTAAAGTAGTTATTGTAAAAATCAATGGCAGATTTGTAATGGCAGTTATGCCTGCCCATCATCAAATCGATTTTGAAAGGTTAAAAGAGGCAACCGGAGCCCATCAGATTGAGCTTGCTACAGAGAGAGAACTCCAGAATTTATTCCCCGACTGCGAAGTTGGAGCTATGCCACCGTTTGGTAATATATATGGTCTGTCTATCTATCTAGCAAAGTCATTGGAGGAAGATAAGGAGATTGTATACAATGCTGGTAGTCACACAGAAGCTATCCGCATGGAATATGGAGATTTCATCCGGTTGGCGAATCCTACTGTGATTGAATATACACACGTTGTGAATATAAAAGTTTAAGATGTTACAATTTAAAGGATGGAGTTTAGCACCAAGTAGTGTTAAAAAGTTGGTCTTACTTGTGTAGATGCAAACTAAAAAAGGTAAACAAATCACCCTACACATGGAAGCAAGTTATTTAGCCAAGCTAGAAGGTTGACAAAAAGCACAACATTAATTTTACAATACGTAAGTTTGAATTTTGATTAATCTCAAAAGGCTCTCGTCTCAGATTCCTAATCTTCGAATACGTCAAACATATCTTCAATCTGACCTTTTTTTGTAACTTGCTCATCAATCATTATTTGTAAGAATCTGCATCAAGCACCTCACAGCATTGAAACGGAGGAATATCGAGTTCATCAATTCTGTTAAACTCTTCTTTTGTACCTTCGAAAGAAACCTTTCTATGAATATTCCCACACTTAGGACAAACGTTCTTGAAAATTAACTTAAGTACCATGTATCACCCTTTACGTGTTTTTAGACTTACGCTTTCTCATCATTGTGTAGGGTTTTTCACATTCTAGCCCTAAGTCAACGAGGGCTTTTATCAACATAAAACTCAAGGCCTCTAAGGCTCTTCATATGAAAGAAAATCCCATTCTCATCTTCATCTACCCGTATAAATCCGTATCCATATTTGTCTTGATTCTTGTATATTGCACTAGGCATAATAGCTGCTCCTTTTACATTTGCCTTAGACTACTTATGCCTTCCTGGCTTTAGATGTCCTGCCCAAGGCGTTCCGTGAACTAAATAGTGGTAGGCTGCATTATACTTCTTTTTATTCTCAGGTGTACCGTTAAGTTCATTATAGCAATCAAGACAAACTAAATTCCCGTCGGAGTGGATATCACGGAATTCTCCTTTCGAAATTGGTTTCGTACAAAAGCGGCATGTTTCTACTTTCTTATGTTTCATTCAACCCCCTTTGATTCAGTTGCTTCTGCTAAAACAAATCAGACAAATCCTCTTCATTTATTCGAGAAAGCTTTTCAGTACTATTCCTATTCCAGATTTTTCTAATTTTTTAAGCGCAAGGCTTTGAATCTGCCTTATCCGCTCCCTGGTTACGTTAAAATGTTTTCCCACCACATCAAGTGTATACTCGGTTTCATAGCCAATACCGAATCTCATTCTGATAATCTCTTCCTCTCTTGAATTAAGAATAGAAAGTGCTTCTTCTACTGTTTTGGAGAGATTTGTGACCGTTATAACTGAATCTGCTTCCAAAGAATTTTCGTCTGGAATGAATTCTTTGAAAGTAGTAGCTTCTTCCTTAAAAACCGGAGTGTCAAGAGAAGATGCACGATACTTTGATTCCAATATCCACTTAACTCCTGCCAGTGAGAGCCCGGTTGTTTCAGCAATCTCTTCGGGTAGAGTATTTCCCCCGTTCTTTTCAGAGAGCATGTTATTTACTTTATGAACTTTACTTGAATTCTCGAGCACGTACGCTGGCACTCTTATAATTCTTGACTGGTCAGATATAGCTCTCGATAGAGATTGTTTTATCCACCATGAGGCATACGTAGAAAATTTGTATCCCTTTGTATGATCGAATCTATCTACAGCCCTCATAAGACCTATATTCCCCTCTTGAATCAAATCGAGAATAGGAACCCCCCGGCCAAGATAGCTTTTTACGAATACCAAGACCAGCCTAAGGTTTGCTTTGATAAATTTTTCTTTGAGTTCTTTTGACTTATGAGAGTATGCACTCATTAGTACAATAAGCCTCTTTGCCGATCTCGCTTTGCTCTTTTCTATAAACTGGTTCTGGAGGACCCTTTTTAGAATTGTTTCAGTGTCATTAAGTTGTGAGTTCTCAAGCTCTTCGTCTACGTTCTTTCCTATAAGCTTCTCTAAAATGATTGTTATATCTCTTGCTCTTGACTCACAGCTTTTTATCTTAGCCGCAACCTCTAGCTCCTCTCTTGGGGTAAAAATCGGCTCTACGCCTACCTCTTTTATATAAGTCTGGAAGAGCCTCGCATCCTCGCTTATGACCTTTTCTTTTCCTTTCTCCTCTAAGGAGCTACCGTTTTGAATATCAGAGTCAATTACTGTCGCTCCGTTGTACATACCGAGAAGCTCATCTTCAACATCAATTGCTATGGTCATTCCATCTTCATTAGGAATCTCTTCGAGGCTCCATATTGGGTCTTTTTTTAATACATCTTTTGCACTTCTACTTCTTCTCATCATCTTTATTCCTGGTTGACTTTGAATTTTGTTTAATTCTAAAGTTCAAAATCCTCGAAATACGCTTTCATATCTCTCATATAGGACTGAGGGTCGTTCTGCCAACTCATAAGGATGTTAAATACTGTTTTAAGTTTTGTCCTCACTAAGGGCGAATCGAACTCCCAATCGAAGTTACACCAGACTGGGAAATATATCTTTGAAAAAATCATGGGGTTAAAATCCCCTATGTCTCCGCACATAAAAAGTGAACTCCTTATATTCTCCCACTCTATCTTGGCCACTTCGAGTGCCTTGTCTATCATTTACCCCGCCTTCCCGCACAATTTTCAGTTCTGAGTTAGTCTTTTCCTGGAAAGGAATTGGTAAACACTTCTGAGAAACAAAAGGAAAATAGAAATGGATTCTTCTACATACTATGAGTAACTAAACATTTAAACGCACGTGCACAGCACGAAGTCTCTTATCTTGAGGGTCCTTCGTGCTTCTCTCAACATCAAACTCTACGGACTGACCTTCTATTAAGGATGCAAAGCTTGAACTGTCAACAGCTGTTCGATGGAAAAACATCACTCTTCCCTCCTCGGCTCTAATAAACCCGAATCCTCTTTCCTTAATCAATCTCTTTATCGTTCCTTTCATGGGTTCACCTCATCGTGGAGCTGCTATACCAGAGAGCCGCCATTTAAACACACTTCACCTATATATCGTTTCTTCCCCCTTGCTTACTTCCCAAGAAGCGATACTTTTTTATCTAGATATTTCTTTAAAATAGAAATGGTAAATCATCTACCCCTCTAAAGCCCACGCCATTAACTATATTAATTGTAATAGATTATGCTCATTTTATCAATCTTTCGTTTTACGGATAAACCCATTTAATACCGCGTTTTACTGTACTTATGCTTTTATCAAGAAATGTAAAAATAACGCCCACGAAACTCTAGGGCTGCCTAGATTGCAAGAGTATATCTAATTGGTGTAGTGTAAGCTCGGGCATCTTGAGGATTTCAAGCCAATCAATAGTTCGGAAATTGTTGGCGGATATTCATAGAGTTATTTTTTCACCCACATTTCCCCACCTATTTTGTCCTTTTTAAATAGTTATACTGCATGCATGAGAATAAATTAACAACAATATACCTCGATAACATCACAGTCTTAGAAAGTCTTTTCAAAAAGACGCGTCCTTTCTGAATACATATCAGGAGATTCTTTGGAAAAATATTCAAAGAGTTTGCTAAATAGCGTTTCCAAAGTTCGAGGTACGTCCCGATACGGGTCACCGTTCGAATTTTCTGGCCGTTTTTCGGCCAGTGTAAACGAATAATCCAGCTCTATTATTACTTTTTTCCCTTCTACGGTTAGGTTCGAGGTTGTGATTTTAACCAGCTCTCTTTTTTGAGAGGGATTCCCCATTTTATAGCTTAAATACGCATTATTTGCCAGTTCGAGGTATTTCTCGATCCTCTCTATAACCTTGTGCTCTGTTCTATCCAGTTTCACCAGGTTTTCTTTTACATCCTTCTCTTCAAGGATAAGAGTGTTCTTTTTATCGAGGTAAGTCTCTTTTTCTAATATGCCATCTATATACGCATCGGTTAGTTTTAATAGCCGATCCTTCAAGTGTTCCAGTCGCAACCGAAGCGACCTAGTGTGAGTCTCCCTGTATTGAATGACATTCTGAGAAGAGTCTTTAATCTTTTGTCTGAGATATTCCGTTTCCTCGTGTGAAAAACAGATTTTTTTTGAGCTTTTCCAATAGCTCGTTTTCTATAAAGTCCTCTCCTATTGTCTTTTGGGGAAAGCCTTTGGTATGGAATCCTGGCCGTAAATGGCTAATAAGCCAAATAACGGTGAAGGAAGAAGAATTGAAAGAGAAGGATTTTAACCAGAGAGGTATATAACCAAAATTCAGAACGTCTTGTGTCCTACTCTCAGGACCGAAGGTGTTCCTAATACTAAAATACTCCAAAAGTACTATTGCCCTAATCATTAGATGCTATGAAAATTACAAATAACTACCCCTTATAACATGCCTGCTTCCTAAAACCATGAGAATGATGGCCGGGTGGCTCTTAGCTTCTCGCGCCTCCATTGAGAGCGCCCCGGCGGAGCGGGCTCAATTGGACAGAACCAAAAAACGCCTCCCCGGGATAACTAATTTGCTTTTTCTTGCCTTTGCGCAAAGCATTCGTAGTGAAGAGAATCTGGGTTTCTCACTGATACTGCAACTCTGATTTACTCGACAAAGTCAGCAATCGTTAAAGAACTAAAAGTGTCCAAGCCAGCAGCCTGAGAGTGCATCCCTCTTTTCGGGTTCCAAAGTGCGTGAATTCTTTTCATAGATTTAGTGGATCAATACTGTCCGGTTAAAGTAGGAGTAATTGTAAATCTGGCTCTCTGGCTTTATAGCAAGTGTAGTGAGTACAACTAAGCGGGTCAACCCCATGAGATAGTAAAACTTATCTCACGGGGTCAATAAGACTAATCCTCTCAAACACGGTTTCTTTTAACATGATGGCAAACTCAGTCAAAGTATAAGAGTACTTTGTCTGATATTTAATATAAGAAAGCAAAAGATAATAGCACATCGCTACCCATATCTGAGTCAATACTGCATTTTTAGAGATACCAAGAAAGGATTTTATTTTGAGGTTCTGTTTAATCCACCTAAAGAACTCTTCTATCTTCCACCGGGCCTTGAATATCTGGGTAATGGTATAGGCGGAGAGAACAAAATTATTGGTTAGAAACACCAGTGTTTTGTTAGTCTCGGTGTCATGAAAGCCAACTAGTCTTAACTTCTCAGGATAGTATCTACTCTGATAATACCCCTTAAGCTTAATTGTATAATCTAAAGAGTAGACCTTTTTTCTTATTCACCTCATGCTGTCCGATAATCTCATAATTAATATTCTTCTTTGCTCTGGTGACAAAATATACCCCTGATTTACTCAGTGAATTCAACCACTTATAGTCTATATATGCCCTGTCCACAGACACTATGCTGTCCGCCATAAGGGGTAAATCTAACTCTTTTGCTACCTTAACATCATGCTTCCTCCCCTCGGTTATGACCATAAACGTAGGTATACATCCACTGTGGTCATATAAATTGTGTATCTTTAACGCTCCCTTCCTCTTCCTAAACCTTGCCCAGGGATAAAGACTCAAACATAACTCCACTACTGTCGCATCTAGTGTGTATAAGGGATTATTAAATCTGAATTTATGCTTTGGAGTTATATCCTTGCACCGGCCCAGTATCCTGTAGAACAACTCCTCATATACCCTCCAATCCCTCTGCTTATTGGCATCGGATAGTGTTGACCTCTTTATATCCTTAAGCCCTAGGTGATACCATTTGTTGCTCTGGGTTCTAAGGGAGGTCTCTATGTCTCTGAGGCTGTCTTTTCCCCTTATCTGTGCATAGAGAAGGGATATAAACTGCTGCCAGCAGCTAAAATACTTCACATACCGGTCTGATTGGTATTTGCTTACTATGACTTCAAATTGATGTCTAGGAATTTACCCCGTGAGATAAGTTTTTCTATCTCATGGGGTAAATGTAATACCTGATTGAAGATTGTGTTATAATGGGACATGGCTTGAATCTCCTTTGTTAATTGGGCTAAAGGTGATTATTCTCTATCACCTCTTAGGAGTATTCAAGCCTCTTCATAATTTTTTTACCGGTCACTACTGTTAGTGGATAGATATTAAACTTTTGCCCTTATGACATCTTTAGAATTAGAATTTGTGGAATGTAGCGTAAGTTAAAGCTCGATTTCCACTCAGTTTCAAAAACAAAATAACAGAAGCCAAATCGGCTGTTTTGTAGGATCTTAATGGAAGCATATTGCCTGAATAATTAATTACTAAAAGACTTTTGTAGGCTTTATTATAAAAGTATATTCAATACTCTCTGTCCAAATTCCCGACTCTTGTAACTTTAAAAATCTTCATAATGGCTCCATAAGAAAGTCTATAAATTGACCGTACTTTTTCTTTTTGCTAATATGATTCTATGACAATAGATTTCACAAATATTTGCCAAAAATATCCAGGACTTTGGGTGGCGCTTCAAGACGATGAAAAAACTGTCTTGGCAAGCGGCAAAACAGTACAAGAAGTCATGAAGAAAGCCCAGCAAAAAGGGTTCAATGAGCCCATCCTTTTTCGTGTACCTACAGAGGTCATCCCTTATGTAGGCAGTTTCTAGCCTCTTATGCATGAAATTTGAATACCTCAAATTACAGCTACCAGAACGATCGGAATTTTTCGGCACTGCTCTTTTTAAACCGATAATCCCCATTAAAGTTCTGGCTGGGAGTGCTTCGCTTCGTCATGCCGTTGCTCTTTCAGGACGCCGTCCATGCGCTCTGCGATCTTTCCGCGCGCATTGATCACGAACTGCTTCAGATTCTTGAAGCAGCCAAATAATGTGGTGCTGGGTTTCCGACTGCCGCCCAGTCCGGACAACGTTGTGGTCTCCAACCCGACCGTCTCCGGCGGCTGATGCCCAGGCTGTTAAACGCCAATAAGCATCCTTTACGCCAAAACTAATCTATCCCAGTTGCCCGATGTTTCGTCCTGACTTCAGGAGAAGAAGGGGAAATCTATTTCCCTCAACTCTAAATTTGATACAACAACGATTGCGAGAAGAAGAAATCTTTTACCAACCATGAGAAAAACTTCTGCACAAAAGGGAAAGCAGAATATCGTAAAGTGGGTTTCGGTTACGGTCGGAGAAAATACTTTGGGCAAATCAAACATAAAGTTTCTCTCCAAGGTAGTCAATATATTATTAAACGATATGGAAACCCAATAGCTGCTTTCATTCCTTTTTGGAGGTTTAAAAAATTTGTAAGAATTGATGCAATAATATTTCGAAAGTGATACGCTAGCTATTTGAAGAGGTTTGGAACTGTTGAGGTAAGGGTTACCTTTTGTCACATTTCTCAACCTTTTCCATTTGATTTCGATGACTATCATCAAAACTGAGGAAGAGAGAAGAATGAAAGAAGAGGAGAGCGTAAAGTCTTAAGCAGCCGCAATGAAGAATGCTTGTTTTTCATTGTCAATGTTGTTATTTGCCTGAGTTAAGGCATATATTTCTCGTATTCAATAGATAATTTGGTGCCAAATTCGTCTTACTTGCGCAACATTTTGTGATGCCGCCCTACCTTGTTTAAAACTACAACTCGTCTAAAATACAGGGTTTTTTTTAATACTTACTAAATTACAAATGTATCTACAATAATACTTTGATGTTACATTTCATTCAGTGTAAAGCAACCACAATCCTATGAACAAAAAGAGGATACATGGCAAGAAACAGAAACCTGATCCCAAAAGGCAAACTTGAAATGTTAAGCTGGACAAGTGAGAAACTTTCGCCTTTGACAAAAGACGAAGTGCGCCGGGTCCTGAAAGAAGTAGAAGTCCGCCCCTTAGACCACCTTCTCATAAACTTCCTCTAGTAGACCGGAGCAAGGGTAAGCGAAGCACTTGCGGTGAGAGTATCGGACATAGACTTCTACTCCAAAGTCGTCCGAATGCTAAGCCTCAAGAAGAAAAGTCCTCAAGTAAAAACTATTCCTCTTCAAGGAGAGCTGCTAGGCCAGATAGGAGCTTATGTTGGACAGGAAGGGTTGAAGAAGGAAAGTAGAATATTTTCTACCACCCGTCAGCACGCACACAGGATTGTAAGAGATGCATGCCTTAGAGCGGGAATTGAAAGGAAAAGAGCTCATCCTCATGTTCTCAGGCATTCATTTGCTGTAAATGCAATGCTGCAACGTGTACCCCTTCCATTCCTCCTGAAATGGCTGGGACATTCGGATATTAAGAACACAATGGTGTATTTACGAATCCTGAGCAAGGATACGAGGGATTTTTATGATAGACTGGAGTTTTGAGCGTATAAAAATTTAGAACACTCTTAGATGGTCGGATCAGCAACCTTGGAAGAAATCTCTAAGTAACGTCCTAATATCTTCGACTTTGAAAGGCTTCTCCAAAAGCATATTCCCCGTTTCATTAATAAAAGCACATGTATCACTACTGATATCGCCTGTTATAAAAACAATCTTCTTTGCAAGATTAAT
>JACPIY010000039.1 GCA_016187835.1 Deltaproteobacteria bacterium
AATCCCCTCCGATTTAATAGTGTTTGGTAGTTGGCAATTAGTTTTTAGGGAAGTTTTAACCCCTCAAATTACCTTCCTACTAATATAGCTTCTTCAGGAGGAAAAGTCACAAGGGAAAAGGGAAACTACTTTTCTTTATTCCTCATCACTAATCCCTATTCCCTCTTCCCTCACTCCGCAAGGAGTGCCTGTTTCAATCCCCTCTGAACTAATCGGGTCATCTCCATAGCTTATTTTTCGGAAGCTTACAACCCACCCCTGTCCAACCAGTACTTTAAAACCATTCATAACCACCCTTACAATGCTCCCAATCGCAATTATGAAAAATTATACAGCAAGGATTATCTTCATTATCCTCATTTCCATCTTCCAGTTTTTGAAGTCGAATCTACGATTATGTATACTGAGTTGATAAATGATCCCTCTCCGCGATAGAATCCCATCCAGCAGTTTTCCCATCGTTAACGTAATCTTCATTGTAATAAATGTCTTGGTGTTTTTTTACGAATTTTCGCTTGGCACCGACCTTAACAGTTTCATAAATAATTATGGTCTTGTCCCTGCTTATCTTCTTTCTTCCCAAGATACGAGTTTAATTGATCGCATTTATCCCTTTTTTACCTCCATGTTTCTTCATGGTGGATGGCTTCACCTGATAGGTAATATGCTCTATCTCTATGTATTCGGAGACAATGTAGAGGACAGAATGGGTCATTTTAAATATCTTTTATTTTATTTAATATTGGGGTTTGCAGCGGCATTTGCCCAGATTATCACAAATGTTCATTCCACAATTCCAATGGTTGGAGCGAGTGGCTCGATCTCCGGGGTTTTGGGAGCTTACATTCTTTTTTTCCCCAAATCCAGGATTCTTACATTAGTTCCAGTATTTTTCTTCATACAGCTTGTTGAAATCCCTGCTGCGATACTTCTACTGCTCTGGTTTATAATACAGTTTTTCAGCGGCGTCGCTTCACTCGCCGCAACCAAGAATGCAGGGGGTATTGCGTTTTGGGCTCACGTAGGTGGTTTTGTTGCAGGACTCGTTCTTGCCAGGTTTTTTCAGAAAAAGGGATACTACCGCACGGGATGGTTTGGTAGGTACTATAGTTAGAGAGATAACAAAGCACCCAATGAGTTAATTGTAGTAGGGGCAGATCCCTGTATCTGCCCTATTAATGGGCAATCACGGGGAATTGCCCCTACATGTGTTTACTAAAGATGCCTGGCTCTAAAAACAAAAAAGATTCATCCGACATTCTCGCCTTACTCGTAGGAGGCGGTCCTGCTCCGGGGATTAATGCAGTCATTAGCGCGGCAACAATTGAAGCCATCAACCGAGGCAAAAAGGTGATAGGAATCCTTGACGGCTTTAAGTGGATTGCCCAGGGAGACAAAACACACATCCGCAAGTTAACGATTGAGGACACCTCCCGAATACACCTTACAGGCGGCTCTATCATAGGAATATCCAGAGAAAGTCCCTTTACAAGTCATGAGAGGATGAAAAACACCATAAAGGTTTTAAGAGAGCTTGGCGTGAGATATCTCATTACCATAGGGGGGGACGGTACAATGTTCCTAGCAAACCACGTTGAAGAAGAAGCAAAAGGACAGATTAAGGTGGCTCACATACCAAAAACTATTGATAATGACCTACCTCTTCCCGATTATATTCCCACTTTTGGTTTTGAGACGGCAAGACATCTGGGAACTATAACCGTACAGTACTTAATGGAAGACGCGAAAACAACGGGCAGGTGGTACTTCGTTACTACAATGGGAAGGAAAACAGGTCATCTTGCTCTTGGAATCGGAAAGGCATCCGGAGCAACGCTCACCGTAATCCCGGAGGAATTTGGCAGGGGAAAGGTTTCACTCGACAAGATGGTTGCCGTTCTTGAAGGAGCTATTATAAAAAGGTTGAGTATGGGCAGAGAAGACGGAGTTGCAATTCTGGCAGAAGGGCTTATAGAGAAATTGTACCAAGAAGAACTGGAAATTTTAGAAGATTTGGACAGAGACGAGCTCGGCCGTATAAGGCTATCGGAAGTCGACCTCGGAAAGCTACTCAAGGACGAGACCAAAAAGCGTCTTTTAGAAAAGGGAATAAAAGCCAGAATTGTTGACAAGAGCATAGGCTATGAGCTTAGGTCCGCTCCTCCAATCCCCTTTGATGCCAAATACGCTCGTGACCTAGGTTATTGCGCGGTCAAATTTTTAATGGAAGGCGGAACGGGGGCAATGATCAGCATTCAGACAGGAAAAATGGTTCCCATTTTCTTCAGCGAGATTTTAAACCCGGAAACCGGAGCAACAAGAATCCGCTATGTAGATATAAAAACAGAAGCATACGAGGTCCCAGACAAATACATGATAAAGCTCAAAAGAGAAGATTTTGAAGATCCTAAACAGCTAAGAAAACTCGCCCGCACCGCAAATATGAAGCCCCAGGAGTTTGTAGAGTATTTCTCCAAGGCGGTGAGAGGTTAAGCTAAAGCAATCTTTGTGATATGTTAGGGTGGGGATTGTCTCTAGTCAGATCGTATTTTACAGGTGGTAAATGCCCGTTCATCCTGGACATGTCGAAGGATGATATTTGGACAGCTTCAAAGAAACGTCCTTCGATAAACTCTGGACGAACGGGTTATAATATTACTGATTTGTCTACTATTTTGCCGTAAATCCATTTTCGCTGGAAATGGTATTACGCCCTTCCCTCTGACATTCTCTGTTTCTCTTCCCCCTCCAATACCCTCTTAGCAATCTTGTATCCTTCCTCAATATGCTCCTCGATGGATTTCCGTGAGAAATCGTAATCCTTTGACGGGGGTTCCCCCTCCTCTCCTTCATGGACGATCCGTGTGATGGAAAGAGGAGCAGTATCTCCCATAGTCTCAATGTAACGAGGCCTCTGCATGATTTGCTCAGCAGCTTCGGGGTCTAGGTAACTCATTATTTCCTCGACCAGCTTTCTATAGTTTTCAATAAGCTCCTTGGTTGAGAGGTCTTTCCTGATCTTTTCCGAAAAAAAGATTTCATCCCTTCGAGCAATTACTTCCATTATGTTCTGGGGAAGTGTCCTTTTTCTTGGATAGAGATTTACAATATAGACCTTCTTGCCGGCAAATCCGCAACGCTCGATAACCTGATCAAGCGGGGAGTTGCTCACTATTCCGCCGTCCCAGTAGTGTTTCCCGTTGATTGTTGTCCACGGAAATCCGGGCGGCAGACTCCCGCTTGCGAGAATGTGATCGGGCGTAATATCGTCTGCATAACTATCAAATGTATCAAGCTCCGACGTTTCTACGTTGACGGCACTTACAAGCAGGCGAATTGGGCTTTGTTTTAATCTTTTAAAATCAACGTATTTATGTAGAAGATCTTTTACAGGAGAAGGGTCATAAAAACTGTTCCAGTTTATTGGCAATTGACCCGGATGTTGGATCGGTATAAACCATCTGGGGCGAAAGAAATTTGGGGAACCAAAGATAAGAGAATGAAAGGATGAGAGAATCCTACGCACACCTTCGTTAGGCACTTCAGGTGTATCTACCGCAAGTTCATCCCAGAAAGCTCTAAGGACTGATGCGGCATGCTTTGGATTTCCGGCAATGATTGCCGCATTAAATGCCCCTATGGAAACACCGGCGACAATATCCGGACGGATTCCTTTCTCTTCCATTGCCCTTACGACTCCGCACTGAAATGCCCCAAGAGCCCCGCCGCCTTGAAGGACAAGCGCCGTTTGAGTTGCTATATTTTGAAGTGGAAACTTGGCATCCGACAACCTCCTTTTTACTTGTTTTAAATTAACCCTGTTCAGTATTAGCGATCCCGCTGCTTTATCCTCGGAGGGAGGCCGCCCCATTAAAAACGCCGCACTGAGCATTTCATTCCTCAAGTAAAGAACAGAAAAGGATTTGTTTTCCATTGATCCCCGAACGATCCTCTCCTCAACCCCTATCGTGTCGCCGATAAAATTAAAAGTGATATCAAATACATCTGAGAAGAAATACGAGACGGCGCGGTACGGTTGCCCTTTACCCATCATGTTCCTTGCAGCAATTTGTCCCTGTTTTACCGCATTGTCCCAGTGCTCAATTCTACGATGTTTTCCAAACACGGGGTCAAAGAAGTTGGCAACATCTCCTGCGGCATATATATCCTGATTATTTGTCTGCATGTACTCATCCACAAGAATGCCATCATCCATATCAACCCCGCTTCCGCGGAGAAATTCGGTCTCAGGAACGACGCCCACACCGACTGCGGCCAAATCGCAGAAAAATTCTTTTCCAGTATTCGTGACAACCCTCTTAACACGTTTTTCCCCTTGAAACTCCTTTATCGTTTCCCCACAAAATATATCCACGCCACGTGCTCTATAATAATCGGTAAAAAACTCTGAGATTTCAGGGGAGTAAAGGTTATCAAACACAATGTTTTCCTGGTTAATAATGGTTACCTTTATCCCTTTTTGAGCAAGCGTAGAAGCAAGCTCCATTCCGATAAAGCTCCCGCCGATAACCACAGCCTTTTTAGCCTTTTCCATTGCTTGTCTTAAAGCTTCGGCACAGACAATAGTTCGGAGATAGTATATGCTGGATAAGTTTGCCCCTGGAACGGACAGCTTTTTGAGACAACACCCGGTGGCAATCAGGAGTTTATCAAAATGGAATTCCCCGGCAGAATCTGTCTCAATAATCTTTCTTTTAGGATGAACCCTCAGGGCTTTTGTGTTTGGTATCACATCAATTTTATTTTCGTGATAAAAGTCTTTTTTGTTAACAAGTATGCGATCCTCTTTCTGGTCTTTGAGAAGGAAGCTTTTAGAAAGCGGCGGACGGTGATAGGGGAGGAAATTTTCTGCAGATATTATGGTAATTTTTCCTTCCGTTCCTTCCTTTCTCAGAGTTTCGGCAGCAGTTGCGCTTGCCAGCCCACCGCCGATTAGAAGGAAATCTACATGCTTCGTCATTATGCCCTCCTTTTCATAACTATATAGCCACGGATGAACAGGAATTTACGCGAAACATAGGTATTGGGTATTCGGTGTTAGGATTAATATTAAAGACCTAAAACCCAAGACTCAACACCTAATACCCTTATTCTCTTTATTCTCTTTTCACGTTTTAAGCTCAGGAATATTCTTATACAAATCAAGAGCCTCCGGATTTGCCAGAGCGTCTTTGTTTAGAACCGGTTCTCCGTGAATAACGTTCCTCACCGCAAGCTCAACCTTTTTCATGTTGATCGTGTATGGAATATCATTTACCACAATTATTTTTGCCGGAACGTGTCGAGGAGAAGCGTTTTCCCGTATGCTTTTTCTGATCTTGTTTTGGAGTTCCTGAGTGAGTTCCTCTCCATCAGCCAGTTTCACAAACAAAATAATCCTTTCGTCATCATTCCACTTCTGACCCACTACAATGCTGTCAGAGACTTCCCGGAAAGTTTCTACCTGACGGTAAATTTCTGCCGTTCCTATCCTTACACCACCGGGGTTGAGTGTAGCATCAGAGCGACCATAGATGATCGCCCCTCCGGTGTCTGTAATCTCAATAAAGTCACCATGAGTCCAGATGCCAGGATATTTTTCAAAATAAGCCTTCAAGTATTTTTTGTTATCGGGATCGTTCCAGAAATATATCGGCATCGAGGGAAAAGGAGCAGTGCAAACAAGCTCTCCTTTCTGCCCTGTTACGGATTCCCCATTATCGTCAAACGACTCTACCTTCATTCCAAGTCCCCTGCACTGTATTTCTCCAGGATAAACCGGACCAATCGGATTTCCTAAAACAAAGCATCCGATAATATCCGTTCCTCCTGAGATTGAAGAAAGCTGAACGTCCTGCTTTATGTCCTTGTAGACATAATAGAAACTTTCCAGGACAAGTGGCGATCCGGTAGAAAGAATTGCCCTTAAGTTTCTTAAATCGTAATCCTTTCCGGGTCTTAATCCCTCACTCTCGATTGCCGCAATATATCTGGCGCTAGTCCCAAAAATAGTTATCCTTTCGTCTTCCACCATTTTCCAGAGCGCTCCCGGGTCGGGATGGAAAGGAGAGCCATCGTAGAGAACCAAGGTTGCTCCTAAAGCCAGGGAGCTAACCAGCCAGTTCCACATCATCCAGCCGCATGTGGTGTAGTAAAAAATGATGTCCTGGCGCTTGAGGTCTGTATGAAGTTTTAGCTCCTTCAGATGCTGAATCAGAGTGCCTCCGACGCTGTGAACCATACACTTAGGCAATCCCGTTGTGCCGGAGGAATACATAACGTAGAGTGGATGATCGAAAGGCACCTGCTCGATTTCGATTTCAAGTCCTGTTTGTTTAGATATAAAATCTTCATATAGAATTGAATTTGGAATGTGATCTATTTTGGTCTTTTCCTCAGTGTAGGAAACCACTACAACTTTCTGAATTGAAGAAAGCTCCTTGATGATACTGGAGATTCGCTCTAGAGAATCAAACTTCTTCCCCTTGAAGAAATATCCATCGGTCGTGAATAAAACCTTTGGCCCTATCTGTCCAAAACGATCGAGAACCCCTTTTATTCCAAAGTCCGGGGAACAAGAGGACCAGATAGCACCTATGCTTGTAGCGGCAAGCATTGCAACTATAGTTTCTGTCATATTTGGCATGAATCCGACAACACGGCCTCCCTTAGCCACTCCTAAATCACGCAAAGATTTTGCAAGTCGGGCAACGTTATCGTAGAGTTCAGCGTAGGTCATCCTAATTGTCCCCTGGGCTTCACTTTTAAAGATAAGAGCTATATGTTCGTCTCTGTAACGAAGCAGATTCTCCGCAAAATTAAGCCTCGTACCGAAAAACCACCTTGCCCCAGGCATTTTGCTGAGGTCATCAACAACGATGTCGTATCCACGTAAAGCCCTGATTTCCCCAAATTCCCAGACGGATTCCCAAAAATCGGAAATTTCTTTGATGGACCATTGGTAAAGCTCGCCATAGGTGCGAAACCGCTTCCCGTGCTTTTGATTGACGAACTCGATGAAGCGAGTCATATTTGCATTTCTTATTCGCTCCGCAGATGGCTGCCAGAGTGGTTCCTTCATAGTAGTGGCCTCCATTAAATTTTATGCTTTACCAATATGATTTTGGTTGTGTAGATCAAGTTGAGCAAAAAGATAGTAAGGCCCTCTTGCCCTTACAAAACCTCCTTCAATTCTCCCCTGCTTATGAAATTCTTCTTAGTCATGTTTTCCCTCCTTTTTTCTTATTCTCCTAATACGGGAATACAGGTCTTCTCCTTTTTGCATAACCTCCTTCATACTACCTTTTCTAAGCGTCTCGGCGGCGGTTGAATTTGTAAGCCCGCCACCTATTGCTAAAAAATCAACATCCTTTGTCACTACTGTTCCACTCTATTCTTTTTAGTGTTAAAAAACCGAGTTCTACCAGGAATACTCGAATATTCTTCTTCATAAAGCTGCATAAAATATCATACCAAAAAAATCCGATTTCTTTATATTCGATATTAGGAGACACTGATCCCTTATTTGCCAACCGAAAGCAGGTTTAAGCTCGTGATTATTCTCCAGGAATACCCACGAATGTAACTCGGAAGATACTGGCACCTCGGTCAATGGGTGAATCGAAGTTCAGGTCTTTGTAGAGATTGCTAAAGTACAAACCGTCTGGACCTGCAGCCAAGGCGGCGACCGTGGCTTTGCCTGAACCGTCATATTCGATCAGGGGGATGGGGCCGCTTACCAAATCGCCATTCGCATCGAGGACAAACTCGCTAATACGCTTCCCCCTGGATTGAGGGCCTGTGGCCCAAGTGGGGCCTGACTCTGAAACAAAGGAGTGGTCCATCTTATTTGGGGGGAACCCGCTGCCGTCGAACGTCTCAGGTTGAATGAAAACTATATTGACAGGTGCAAACGAGGGCGACCAGTTGAAAATGGCAAAATTGCGCATATCCGAGTCGTCCCCATCCCAAAGATAGTCGCGTCCGGCGACAACCTTGGCGAATCGGTCTGTGATTGGACCGTTCTCAACTTCATAGAGAAACCCATCAGCAGCCGACCAAGCACCGCCAAATGGGTTGCGGAACCCGAGGGCATAAACGTAATCTCTCGCGTTAATACCGTCACCCGCATTATAGAATGGATTATCCACTGCAGGCAAGCCATCGAGATTCATGCGGAGGATCTTGCCTCGAAACGAGTCAAGGTCCCGTGCAGCCGAGGCATTAAAACCATCACCCATATGCACATAGAGCTTGCCATCATCGGGACCAATGGAGAGATTGGAGATTTGGTGCGATTGCCCCTGTACTTCGGGGAACATGTCGAGGATAATGGTCTGTGTAAAGGCTGTTCGACCGCCATCTATACTTTGGAAACGCACGACCTGTGGGTAGTGTGATGCTGCATCGTTGGAAGGATCAATACTGTAAAGCATGCTGGCGAAGACATCCCCCGTGTCGGGATCAACAACGATACCGGTCAATCCCTGCTCGCCAGATCCTGGAAACCGACCTGTCGGGTTGTAGTTCAACAGGTCAGTTGCGTAATCAGAGACAGTGCCATCACGGGTAACGACCTTAATGTTTCCATACAGTTCGGTTACATAATAGAACGGATCATCAGACTCACCGCCCGGATTCGGTACAAATGCAATGTTGACCGGTAGCTGGAGATCGGTTGCAACAAGCTCAACTTTAAATCCCGGTTGCACGACAGTCCATGGTATTGGAGACCCGCGCGCGAGGTTAGAGAAGTCTGGCTCGGTCTGTTCGTCGTCGCCTACATAAGTGCTCCCGGCTATAGAAATCCAAAAGTGTATCTGTTGTTCCGGCATGATACTAATGGCAGGAAGATAAATAGTACGATCAATACCCTCATCGTCTACAAAGGAAATTTGCGATTCAGGAAGGATCAGGTCCTGATTGATATCCCCCGAGTCAATTGTCACGCGCACAGGTGCATGTTCCAGCAGAGGCGGGGGATTAGTCACAAAATTAGAAATACCATCCAAGCCGCTGAACTCCAGAATCAGTTCATTCGCCTGTGACTCAATCCGTAAGGCGGGCGGGCGGGCTGCCGCAGGGAGAATGACATTATCTCCTAAGGCATTGATCCATTGCGGGCTTGGCATCTCAACAATGTCGTCGAGAGTAAGCGGAACAATCTCCGCAGCAGGACTGGTGTGGAATAAGCGCTCTGCCCAATTACTCGACTCGGCGTTACTATCACGATGGCGAACACGCAGACGATAGTCGGTCTCGAAAAGAAGAAGTTGTCTGCCTGCATATGAGTTCTCGAAGGCGCCGTCACCCAGATGAGTGTGAACCTTTTCAACGCCGCCAATACAGTTTATTGACCAGATGCGCTCCCCAGGGGAGATAGTCCATATCTCCCAATCGGAGCAGAGGTGGGTAACAGCAGGGTCGGGATCCGAAAAAGGAGCCGTCTCCATGTGAACGTCGGCTGGGTGAACGATCTGCCCGTCAAAAGCCGGTTCGGTAATGATTACCGTGCCTTGACCTCCTCCACCTGCTCCAGACTCACTACTTCCTCCGTTACTACATCCATAAAGTATCAATACGGTGATGAAGCCTAAAAGCAAACAAATCACGAAAGATTTCTTTGAGCGTTGCCTAAGCAAGGGTCCTCCCTCCCTGTTCGGTAACCCCTCACCGGATATATGAGGCCTTGAATGTACACCATTTAGGAAGTGTGATCAAATCAACAAATAAGATTGAAGCCAAACATGATTTGTTTTGTAGTACCTTTTCAACATTAAAGAGTATTTGGTGGTATATTGATAATTTCGAGTTGATACTTAGGGGCAAGCACCAATAGCTTCTCAATAGTTGCCGGATTGAAAGGAGGCGGAGATGACATATCTGTTACTGGCTCACCGATCTCCTCAAAGAGTTTCTCTAACCCCGCAGGTGTGATGATCACCAGAACTCTGCCTGGCGCCGTTCCCACGTTATTGAATGTATGAAGCGTGCCTTTGGGAATGTGAACAAACGACCCGGCGGTCGCTGTGAATGTGCGATCGATATACAAGAACGAAAATTCCCCATCTAGCACGTAGAACCCCTCGTCTTCGCGATGGTGAATATGTGGGGGCGGTCCGTTTTGCTGCTGTGCGAGTATCTCCACGACTGAATAATTCCCGTTGGTTTCCTCGCCCACAACTTTAAAAGCATATAAATCACCCAGCACCCAAAAAGATTTATCTCCACCGGGCTGGTTGATAATTTGTGATGTAGTCATGTTAATTCTCTCCTTATTATTATAAGAATTTGCCGTAACTTCATATTTCTCTATCCCAAAAATCATCCCCCCACATCATAAATAATGGTACTCATAATAATCTCTTTTCTCCGAATTTCAGTAAGCTATTGAAGGCATCCATACTTCGTCCGGCGGTTAATACGGCCCCATAGCCATTAGATTCATCACTTTGATCGCTCGGTGGCCTGCCTTCAGGGCGTTGAGGTAGAGGTTGGCCTCACGCAAGGGGCAGAAGAAGCGTGCAAATTCTGGCGGAAGTCGACGAGCTGACTCGCCGATAAGTACTAGAGCATCCTCCTCTGTCTCCGATACACCGTGGCCGAAAAATCCAGGTATTAAATAGCCCGCGATACGTCCCTCGCGCGCTCTCAGGAAAGCTGGAAACCCATAAAGAGCAGTAGCAGCAACTTCGTTTCGACGGCTCACCTTGTAAATCCTTTTAGAAAGTTCTTCAACGGTGGGAAGATCAGTTTCCATAACCAGCCGCACGCTATCGTCAGGCTTGGTCGTCGGAGCAGCTTGCATTAAAACTACAGTTTCTTTCACATCAAACCCAAGTGAAGAGTAAAGAGAAAGGGAAGCCATGTTAAATGAGTCCTGCAAAAGCCTGACCTGTTCTATGTTGTTACGGCGCCCATAATCAATCACATTCTGCATCAACGCCCGCCCAATTCCTCTGGTCTGGCAGGCAGGATCCACTGTAATCGGACCTAGTCCCGCCACGGGATCTGTCAAAGACAGAAAATTAGAGCCCACCGGTTTACCGTCCAAGAGGGCAACAACACCGTAAAAATCTTTACGCTCCACCAGCATATCCACGACTTTTAGGGCGAGGTCAAGAGCGGGAAAATCCCTTGGGAAAGAGTGTCTGTCATGAATGCTTTTAAATGCTTCAAAACAGATTCGTCCGATTTCACTTACGTGCTGTGGTTCAGCAGGAAGCAATTCGAGTATAACTCTCTACCTTTTGAAAATAATATTTCGAAGAGATTTATCGTTTTCACAAATCTCCCACGCGGAGTTTAGTATCCGCGTTTCTCCAGGCGGTTTCAAACTCCCTTTGAACCATTTGAGCATCGTAGGTTTTTCCCTGCGCTTTCAGGCTCTCCATCAAACCAAAAAGCGAGCGTCCGCTTCTGGGATTCTTCTCAAGGTCAGCGCGAAAAACCTTTTCAGTCTCTGCATAATCACCGCTTATAAGAAGCACACCGCCGAGCGATTTCCTAACCGGAATATACCAACCGGGCGGCTCTGTGTAATTGAGAGCGTCTTCAGCCTCTACTGCCTTTCTCAGAAGCTCGATCGCTGATTTTTTATCTCCTTTAGTAATGGCAATTTTTGCATCAAGAATATTCTCAGCGATTCCCAAAACACTACTTGCGCTATTGAGGTCCCACATCGTATCGGAAGGGACTTTCGTTTTAGTAGCGATAAAAAGCTTTTGTTCGCTTTCTGCATCTGCAACTTTGCCCGTTGCCGCATAGGCCATACCTCGAGCAAAATGCCAAACCGCAGTTGTTATGAGCATGTTTGGATCGGGTTTGGGTGATTTTAAGATGTCGTCCCAGCGGTTAAACCGAACGAGTATTAGGGTCGAAGTAGGCATGACGAATTCAACCATCGGCATCTCTTTAGCTATAGGTCCTACGTTGGTCTCAAGTTGCCATGCTGTTTTAATCGCATCCTTGTAATCAACCGCAAGCTTATACAAATCGGCTTTCGGATCAATCGAATACCTCTTCGCCAAAGCTTCGATATAGGCCCTTTCTTGTTCCGGTGCGTTTTTTGACAACTCCAAAGCCTTCTGAACAGTCTCGTAGGCAGCCTTCTCACGCTCTGGATCAACGGGGAGATTAATGTTAGGACCAAGCGCAAGGGCCATTCCCCAATACGCCATAGCCAAATTTGGGTCTAGTTCAGCAGCACGTTTAAATGATCGTATCGCCTCGTCATGATTGAAGGCATAGATAAAAGTGAGCCCCTGATCAAAGAAACGCTGAGCTTCTGCATTTTTGGTTGAAACCGGGTGATGATACTGCCCCAGTCCGGACATCAACACCGCTGGCTTTAAATGGGTTGAGGAATGGTGTTCTTCACTGATGGCAGTGCCGGAAACCAATAAAAAGGCAACGACTAAAGTCAAGTAGTTCATCTCAGACCCTCCTTTGAATTGATTAATATAGAACAGCAGTTATAAAATGGATTGATGTCATTTTCGGAAAGTTTGTAACTCATGGTTCTCCCATTGTCTCTTTAATTACCACAGCAAGGTCGAGAAGCGCGCGTTCGCAATCACCAACAAAGCTCGAGCCGTGCATTGTTGCAAGCGTTTTGGGTTTGAGGGCACTCAGTTTCTGAAGGATTCGATCCGTTTGCGGCGTATATGGCACGGAGTACGCAAAAGGAGTTTTTTGCGCATCGAGAAGCGCCTTCCCCGCTTGCCCGACAATATCTGATTGAGTCAGCGGCTCGACATTCCCAGGGTGGAAGAATAGGTCTGAACAAAGTAGAGTTCGGTTCGTTTCCTCGAACAACACTCCCGCGTCCCACCCATGTGGGAGATGCGCAGTTGAGCAGAACCGAAAACTGTATTTGCCTGTAGCGAGTATTTCGTCATCGGTCATGCCTCGCGCCGGCCGGATTGCAAAATCGTTTACGCTTAAGGCCGCTCCGAGGAACGTACAAACCGGTTGGGCTGATGGTGCAACCTTAAGCCACTGGTTCAGCGAGCCGCATTCATCCGACTCGAAATGGCTAAAACCAATCCAGCGTATCTTTGAAACATTAACGAGTGTTGTCACCGCATTGCGAACCATCGGAAACATCGCATTATAGCCAGTATGGAATAAAAGGGGTTCATCATCCTTGACGAGAAAGTGGTTGAACTAAAGGTCAAACTCAGGAACGTATATCGAAATGCGATACACATCAGGTGCAATTTCGTTAATGGCTGCCATAGGGTTTCTCCTCCTTGTCTTGGCACTTCGACAGTTAAAATATAGTAAGGCTATCTACTACCGCTGACAAGCAAGTAGTACAGATAATAGATAACTGAGTATGAAACGAGTCTCTCTCGATGCCATCCACCAGCAAGACTGGTGGACTACCCCTCCCTGAATACATTGACCTGCAAGCTGTAGCCATTTTATCTAAACTTAGGGCTTACGGCCTACAAGAATCCCATTGGTTCCGGGGGACTCAATTGGAAACCGCTTGAGATCATTAAACCCTACTTCTTCGAGCCATTTCGCGTATTCCGACCAAGGATAATTGCGGCACGCCGCCAGGGTCTTGGAGGCCCAAAAACCTGGCATTATCAGCATCAAGGGGATAGGAGTCAGGTTCCTCGATTGCCCTTTAGTTCCAAGGCGAGCTTTTGTTGACATAGCTTCACTCTCCTTTTTATTACTAAATTTGCATTTATCCTAAGAAACCAAAGGCATTAATTTTTTTCTTATCTCCCGCACTACTTCTTGAGGAGAAATATGCTCAGTATCAACAATTAAATCGGCTTTTTCATACAATGACATCCTCTTAGAAAGAAGCTCCTTCACTTTATCAAAGGGATTTTCTACCTGAAGAAGAGGTCGTGACGTGTTATCTTTAACACGGTTGTAAAGAACCACGGCAGGCGCTTTAAGATAAATTGTGACTCCTTTTTTTTCCATCACCTCCCAGTTCTCCTCTCTTAAAACCACTCCTCCTCCGGTTGCAATTACCTGCCTCTCTCTTTGAGCCACAGACCTGAGCACTTTTGATTCCGCATCTCTAAAAAAATCCTCTCCATATGTTGAGAATATTTCAGGAATTTTCATTCCGAGTTCTTTTTCTATGGTCTCATCAAGGTCACAAAAGCTGAGTTGAAGCTTTTTAGCAAGCATTCTAGCCACGCTTGTTTTTCCAGCACCCATGAAACCTATTAGGAAAATGTTTTTAGGGAATCTGTTTTCAACCATAACTTTAACCACTAAATGAATTGAATTTACGCCGGGCTTATCAGTTTTGAGTTTTGTGATTCGAGTTTCGAGGAAAAGCTTTTACCCGAAACTTCGAACTCGAAACCCGAAACTGGTTGAGTTAATCTACTCACGGATAGTTACAACTTCTCAATAAGCTCTCTAATATCCTTCTTTTTGTCTTTTCCAAGCACGAACTTTTCTACATACTTTCCTATTATATCGCATTCAATATTGACGAGGTCTCCCGGTTTTAGTTCAGCAAATATTGTAGCATCTTGAGTATAGGGAATTATATTTACTAAAAACCTGTTTCCATTCACCGCGTTGATGGTAAGGCTCACTCCATCAACAGCTACGGAGCCCTTCTCCACAACGTATCTTGAAAGCTCTTCCGGTAGAGAAAAACAGATTTCGATTGATTTTCCACGCTTTTCAATGGAGTCAACTTTTCCTATTCCATCCACATGACCATTCACAATATGGCCTCCAAGTCTTCCGCCAATCTTGAGAGCGCGTTCGAGGTTAACTTTGCTTCCCACCTTTAGTTTTGAAAGGTTCGTCCTTTTCAGGGTCTCGCGGGAAGCTTCCACAGTAAAATTATTTTTCCCCGATGAGATTACCGTAAGGCAAGTCCCATTTACCGCTACGCTCTCACCGAGCCCGATTTCTCCCGCATCAATATTTTTTACTTGTATTGTAAAAAGAACATCTTTTGATTTGGTCTTTATTTCTTTAACCTTGCCTACGTCTTCTACTATCCCCGTGAACATCTCTAGTTACCCTTTTTTAAGAACAAAGTATCAAATAGGATTAAAATAACGCCGATTGTAATTGCGGAATCCGCCACATTAAAAGGGGGCCAGTGATATTTTGGGTCTCCAAACCAGTGAAAATCTATAAAATCAGTGACATAACCGAGTCTAAAACGATCAATTGAATTTCCAATAGCTCCACCTAGAATAAGAGAAAGAGATAGAATCAAAACTCTATCCCCAGATTCCACCTTTCTTAGGAAAACACAAATCACTACAACAGCAACAGCTAGAACAAAAACAAAAAGAGGCATCCTGACAATCTCAGGAAGATCATTAAGTATTCCAAAAGCCGCTCCTCGATTTCTAAGATGCGTTATGTCCAAAAAAGAAAGCAAAGGTATTCTTTCAAAAAGAGCAACATTTGTTCTTATAATCCATTTTGTTATTTGATCCGCAACTATAATAAAAATAGAAACGCTAGCCGCTATTCTGTATTTATTCATTTGCCTAGATTATATCGGATGGATGGATTACTTCAACCTTCTGCTCCTCGTCCACTCACACCTTTCCATGAAATCAAGTGCGAACTCTTTTAAAGCCGCAATTGGTTCCATATTTAGAACATTCTCAAAGCTCTTCATTGCTCCTTCGTAATTACCTGTTGCAAAAAGTGATATACCGAGAATTCGAGAGTTTTCTTCCCTCAAGTTCTCTGAAGGAAGCACCCACGACTCTGACTTAGAGAGAAAAGAAGCAGCCACTTCGTAATTTCCCTCAGCGAAAAAAATTCTTCCTAACAAATAATAGGCAGGGGCATAAGCTGGGAAATCTTTTATGATTTCTTGAAGTGCAACAACCTGATTGAGTTTATCCCTATTACTAAAATACTCACGGATCTTGTTTTCAATCTCACCACCGGAGTATATTGAAGAAAGTTTTATCTCTATTTCCCTCTTTACATCATCCGGAATGGCCTTTCCAAGAAGCGAATTAAAAACCGTCTCGGCCTGCTCAACTTTTCCAGACTGCCAAAACACATTTCCTCGGAGATTCTCAAGAATGTTTCTATCCACTTGGGGAAGAGAATCGGTTTTATCAACAATATCCATGACCTTGCCGTAATCCTTATCGTAGTAGTAAATGTATGCAAGACTATCAACAAGTACGGGGTTTCTTTTGTCGAAGCTTAGCGCTTCATTAAATAATTTTTTAGCCCGATACAAATTACCATCGCTAACCGCTTTAAGTCCCTCGTCTTTGAGAGCGGCAACCCTCCTGGGACACTTCGCCTGGAAAATACTCGGCTCACTGAATCTGTACTCGGCAAGAATAGGAGCGCTTTCGGGAATGTAAATACCGTCCAGGAATTTTCTCCAGTCCGAGATGAGATCGTCGAGGCTCTTTCCGTAAACTGAAAATTTTCCGTTTCGATAAAGAACCTTAAATTTTTCAATCCCATAGGTATCTATAAGGTAACGGCAAAAAGAACCCATAAGGATGTAGCTTTTTTGTGGGGGAGCATACCAGAATCCGATGCCGATTATTTCTTTAACGTTGGGAGCGACACCTTTGATAAACATTGACTTTGACCACTGATGGGGCGTAAATCCATTAGTCGCACTCCAGTCGGCAGCGACCGCTAGTCCCTCAATAAGTCCTACTTTGGGGCTAACCCTCAGCCCCCTCATCCCGAACTCAGAAGACATAACGTGAGTTAGCTCATGCTTGAGAATAGGATTTGGGAATGAATCGTAGACCAGGTGAATCTCCCTATGTATTGGGTTTGCAAGAGTCGTTTGCCCCGCTCCTATAAGTTTTTTTCTTGACTCAATATCGGGATAGATGTAAGACCTAATTTTATCCTTTGAGTCAATCTCGAGAAATTCCTTTAACTGTTTGTATCTCCATTCATGGTCGTTCGCTATAAGCGCAATATCTCTGGCTTCCGGGGTGTCTGGAGTGTAGTAAATCACAAAGTGCTCTGTCTGAAGCGAAGCAGAGAGAAAATTCTTTGTTATATAGCTCCTAGTATAGGTGATTCCGAGTTCTTCTTTTTTTAAATGCAACGTGGCTAAAAAAGGAATCAGAATAAAAATAACCAAGATGCTCCCCCAATTTACTCTCCCGTTTTTAACTCCCCGTATTTGCTTAATTACCATCAAGAAGAGCAGCCCCCAGCAAGCCACGCCAAATCTATAAATAACAAGAGCAAACGTTACGGATATTACCTCATCGTAAAGCGGACCGGGGAAAAATCCAATAACGGCGTTATAGAAAAAAATCGGAGGATTAAGGTAGAGTTTCCAGAGGGAAAAACAAATTGTAAAAATAAGCACAAGCGCCCCCAGAAAGAATCCTCTTTTAGGGAAAATGGTTCCCAAAAGAATCCCAAGGGAGGCGGAGAAAAAAACAGTAACAACAGGTAGTAAGATATAGAATATTATGCCTTCTTTTAAGTAACAATCTTCTTTTACAACCGAGCTTATTAGTCCGATACCAAAAGGAAGAGCAAGAAGAAGAAAATTCAAGATAAAAATAGAAGATACAAGGTCTGAGAATCTTCTATCTCTACCAAATCTTTTAGACATGTCCAGGGTGATATATTCGGCGGAAACAAAGACTGAAACAAAAGCCAGAGTAAATGCTATAATTAGGGAGAATTCAAACCCGAGAGCCCCTACAAGCGGGAAAAAAAGGAGCATAAGAGACATAAAAATAACTATGGCAAATGATATTAAGGCTTTTTTTGAGAACAATATCTTGACAAGGGTCATTCAATTTAATCTCTATTTTTATTAAATCTGCTTTAAATTTAACACGATTATCTTAGAGAAGTCATTTATTTTATTTGAAATAGCACAAAAGAATTACCCAAATAGCGAGACGGAAAAGACCATAATCCAATCTAGATATATGACTATCCACAGATAAATATTTAATATCCCGATTAGGCTAATATATTTGTAATAATCAAGACTTATTCTGTCGGACAATGTAAGCACGATTTTCACCCTCTGTCAAAATTCTCAAGGCTGTCACTCTGGAGCGAAACGAAGGAAAAAACTCCGCGAAGCAATCTGACAAAAGGTGTCATTCCGAACCCTGTCCTGAGCAAAGCCTGTCCTAAGTCAGTCGAAGGGTCGAAGGAGCAGTGAGGAATCCTCTTGGTTTTTAGGATTCTCGAAGGCTAAGATTTCTCCCCCATGAGATATGACCCCGTGGGATAGTAAACATCCCATGGGGTGAAATTATCTCACGGGGTCGAACTGACTGGGAGGACAGTCAAAATGACAGGTAAAAAAAGCCAAAGCAGCACAGTCTTCATTGTCATTCCGAACCCTGTCCCGAACGAATGTGAGGGAGCATGTGAGGAATCTTGTTGGTTTCAGGATGACAGGAGGAACAGTCGAATGACAGTTACTTAATAGGAATTACTAAACTGGGTGAGACTTACTTCCACATTGTCTGTTTGCTCAAGTTTAGATTTTTACAGCTTTTTACATAACATCCAGATATTAATCCGAACACTTAAGTTCAATCGTATATCTAAGCAGAGACTAAAATAATGGGGTTAAGAAATGAGCAGAATATCAGCAGTTGTACTATCTCTAATGTTAGTTTTTGGGTTTGTAATCTGTTTAGCCGGTATTGGATATACCTCAGAGCATGAGGGGAAGCAAAAGATGATGAAGGGCAAAGAGATGATGGGTAGGGAACGCATATATGCGTTCCCTACTTAAGGGTTTGATTTTTGCAATATTTTCTAATTGTTGAATCTAGTTAAAAAAACCAGCTATTCCGAATAAAGCAGTTTGGCATCATACGTTATTTTTTCTTTACATCTTAACATCCAAATACTCTGGCCCAATCGTATTATTAAGATAAAAACAAGTTATTAAAGGGGGAGGTACAATGAAAAGTTTTACAAAACAGTTAGCACTGGTATCAGTAATTTTCGCACTGATACTCGTTGCGTTCATTTCGTGTGCAACAGCTTCAAAGGAAGGGATGGTGGCGACGGGACCCACCTCTGCAACTCCGGCGGCAGCGCTCCGCACTGCCCTTAACTGCTTGCTCCAGGAACACGTATTCCTGGCTGCCAATGCTACAGGAGCAGCTCTCGGCGGTCGTCAAGCGGAGTTTGAGGCTGCAGCTGCGGCACTTGACGGTAACTCCGTAGACTTAGCAAAGGCAAATGGCTCTTTTTATGGACCGGATGCCGAAGCGGCTTTCCTTCCACTTTGGCGCAAGCACATTGGATTTGTTGTTGACTACACAGTTGGCGTGGCAACCAAGGATAAGGCAAAACAGGACAAAGCAGTAGCTGATCTGGTCGCCTACGCCACGGAATTCGGCGCTTTTCTAAACTCTGCTAGCCCTTCCCTTCCTGCAGATGCAGTAGCCGAACTCGTAAAAGGTCATATTCTAAGCCTTAAGGCTGTGATTGACGCACAGGCAGCTATGGATCAGACAAAAGCATTCACCGATTTACGCCCTGCGGTTGCTCATATGCAGATGATTTCTGACGCCCATGCCGAAGCAATAGTTAAGCAGTTCCCTGATAAGTTTGCTGCGAAGTAATTTTAAAAGATATAATTAAGGTAAAAGGCCCAAGAATCGGTCTGTTACCACTGTTGAGAGGCATTAAAAATGAAGACATTGATTAGAACATTTTTTTCGGTAATTGCGTTTGCTCTGGCTTGGTTTGGAGTAATTTCCTACATTCACACATATACTACTAAAGCAGAATCGGAATCGGCTGATAAAACAGCAACGATGAAGGCAGATATTAAGCTCTTTACCTTTAAACCAAAATCGCTTGAAGTCCCGGGTGGAACAGCTGTAGTCTGGACAAATGGGGATGCAGTAGATCATAGCGTGACCAACGGAACTCCTGAAAAGTTGGGAGGAGCTTTCGGTTCCGGTTTTTTCAACAAGGGACAGACTTTCTCATTTACCTTTACCAAGGCTGGAGAATACCAATACTTTTGTAAGAAACATGATTTTATGAGGGGTGCAATAAAAGTTGTTCCTGCTCCCTAACCTATCCGCTACTCAGTTGAAATCTGATTGGAACAGTCACCCAACTGGAAATCGGTATCCCATCTCTTTTCCCGGGCACGAATTTCCAAACCTCCACTGCCTCAATCGCGGATTTATCAAGAATTCCAAAGCCTGATGACTTCTCTAATTCAATCTTTCCAACCTTTCCACTTTCTAACACTAATACTCTTAAGAGAACTAACCCTTCATATCCATTCCTCCTTGCAATCATCGGATACTCGGGCTTCGGGTTTATTCCATAGTCTGCATACGCAAGCTCGCTACTCTCCTGAGATGCTTGACTACCAATACTTTCTTTTATTCCAGAATCCCCAATACTTGTAATTTTAGTAACTTGAATCCCGTTTGTTTGAAAATCAGAATAATTTTGACTCTGCTCAACATTAATTTGTTCAATTAGGGTTTCTTTAACGTTACGAGCTATTTTCTCCTTCTTTGGCGTTTCTCTTTTCTCTTTTTTATTGGCCTCTGGCTTTACAATCTTTTTCTCTTGTTCAACGGTTTCTTCCGAAAGTGGCTCAGGAGAATTACTCTTTCCAACCTCAGAGCTTTTGTACCCTCCTATAAAGCCAACCTCGATCGGTTTGTGTTCCGTGATCATCCCCCTGGAGTGAAGAAGCACTGATACTATGAACAAAACAATAACGTGCAGAATGCAAGATATAACCAAGAATGTTCTTAATCGCATATCAGTCATTCAACTACCCAAGTTTTCGTCGAGGGTCATTAATATTAACTAAAAAGAGTCAAGATTCCTCTTTTCATCAGTGTAACCTTACCGAATGATGTGTTTCTTTGACTTATAATTATAACCAATTCCTTCCTTCTCGGCTTTCAATCCTAGAGGTCAAAACAGCGCCATCCGTGGCAACATCGAGCCCTTCGAATGTGCAAGAGTAGGAAACCCCTGGCAATTCAGATTATTGTATGTCTAAAGTTACAACTTAAATCTTTCATATAGTACTGTCAAACAAATGCAGGTATTTGTGGCCAAAACTCTAACAACTGCCGTAAGTTATTACCGTGGTACATTATTTAACATTTAGCCATGTAAACAAACCTAGTGAAATCTAATATTTGAAATATATCAGCAATGAATATTTGCGGTATTTCAGGTATTTTTAAATAAATTTTTTTTGATAAGGTGAAGAATGTTATACATATCTATTAAAATAATCTTAACTGCGTTAATTGTAGTTGGAGTATCAGAACTTGCTAAGCGTTATACAACCTTTGCAGCATTATTAGCAGCACTACCCTTAACATCAATATTAGCTATGATATGGCTCTATATTGATACTAAAGATTCAGAACGCATAGCCGACCTGTCCGTTGGCATCTTTTGGCTGGTTCTCCCGACCTTGTGTTTCTTTTTGATTCTCCCTTGGCTCTTGAAACTTCAAATTAATTTCTGGGTATCAATGCTAATATCGTGTATTATCATGATCCTTTTTTACTCCGCCTATGCTGTTCTTGGGAAAAAAATGGGTTTGCCACTTTAGTTTCCGAACAGGATGATAACTCCTCCTAGTGCAATCGAGCTATGATCCAGGCATATTTTCATAAAAACTAAACCAACAACTGTCTTATAGTTACTGCATTTATCCAAAACTATCCATTTCTTCAAAGAGCCCTGAAAAGTAATTCAATCGGAATGAACAACTCCCAGCAATCTAGAGGAAAAATGGACTAGTTAGAAACCAAAAGTCACACCTACAATACCTGTAACAGATGACTGCGCATCCTTTAGCCCAAATTCCACTCCTCCGTTAAGGGCGATTTTGTCGTTGATTTGAAAAACCAGCCCCACTAGGGTAAAAAGCGGATTTGCATCATCTGAACCAAATTCGCCTGTGAGTTCAGAACCCAGTCTCAATCTCTCAGTAAGAAGTGGAAAATCTATTTGAAATCCATAAAAAAACTTATCTTTGTAATCATCATCGAGATTTGTTGCAAAATAACCCAGATTTGCTCTTCCGGCCAGTTTTCTCCAAAAGGTTTCTTCAACGGCAAGCAAAAGCCCAGGTCTGGTTTCACCCAGACCAAGACCTTTGTCCTCATCCCCCGTTGGAATTGAAATGGATGGCTCTAGTACCAGATCGGGAAGAAACTCATTTCCACTAAGAATTCCACTTTCTCCAGGTATTTTAAGCTTTAATAAAAAAAGAATGTCTCCAAATCCGGACTCGTTTTGACCCGAATCTGGCCTCACTGTCAAAAAAGCAAAATCTATATCCGTTTCAATCCAATTCGCAAGACCATAGATCAAAGTAAGTGTAATTATGTTTTCTTTGCCACCGTCTGAGTTTGTAAATGCGTTTCCAAGTTCTAACCCGAAGCCCCCCCTGTGGAGTGGTTCCTGAGTCTTCTGTTCTATAGGGTGGAAAGGCAGAACAAAAAGTAGCTGGAATTGCAATTAATAGCCCCGTAAGGAAGAAAATCCTTGTCCTGGGAGACACTATAATAGGGCTTCTCTCTTATCTGTATTCATTTTCAGACGAATTATAATACAAAACCATTTTATTTGGAATTACAAAAAAGTATAAGCAGTAATTGATAATCATAAAAAGCGGCTTCCAAAGCTCGTCTTCTATGCGATAAATAGAATGAAGGCTTTAGGCTTATCACAGAACAGACAAAAATGTCTGTTCTACTGCTGGTAAAATATCAATACTACAAATCATAAATGGTGGGTCAGACATTCCTGTCTGATTTTTGGAACTAACTTTTTTAACGGGGTAAGATTCTCGAATTCATTCTTCATCTATTCGGACAGTGTTCAGATCATATCAATCGGGCTTCGCACCGCCATTCCTCTCCGATTCAGAACGTGCGTATAAATCATTGTGGTTTTGACATCCTTATGCCCAAGCAGTTCCTGTACAGTCCTAATGTCGTAGCCATTTTGGAGGAGGTGCGTGGCAAAACTATGGCGGAAGGTATGGCAACCTACAGCAGTGTAAATGGGGTCAGGCATGCATATTGACTTACAATTATTTTACACTACAATAGCAATATGACCAGAAAGCCCAGAATCGAATTTCCTGGGGCATTCTATCATGTCATCTCTCGTGGCAATCAACGTCAGAACATCTTCCATGATAAATCGGACCACCAAGCCTACCTTAACCGATTAGAACACTACCAGAAGAAATACCAAGTTATCGTTTACGCATTTGTATTAATGTCCAATCATATCCATCTTTTGGTTGAAACTCAGGACACTCCCCTTTCTAAGTTCATGCAGGGACTTCAATTTACCTATACTCAGTACTATAACCGAAAGTACTCAAAGGTTGGGCATCTGTTCCAGGGTCGCTACAAGGCAATTCTATGTGACCGGGATACCTATCTATTGGAGCTAGTGCGTTACTTACATCTGAACCCATCCCGAATGAAGCGTAGAGTGGATCCATGGAAGTATCCGTGGAGCAGTCATAGGGCATATATAGGTGATGATTGCCCTGTAGGTATTGGGAAGTCTTTAGTGCTAGGGCAGTTTGGGATAACAGAGGGGCAGGCAAGACGGGCCTATCTAAGATTTATGAGGGAGGGTATGGGGATGGAGCATGAGGAAAGATATTATGAAACTATTGACCAGCGGTTCTTAGGGGACGAGCGGTTTATTGAGGGAGTTGACCGTAGGACTGAGGGGAAACGCGAGATCGAAAAGAGGGTTAAGAAGGTTCCTTTTTCTGAGTTGGTGGCTGTGGTAGCGGAGGAGTACCGGGTCGATCCTGATTTATTACTTAGAGGGGGGCGTAATCGGTCATTATTAGGGGCTAGGTCGATGCTGGTTTATTTGGGAAGAGAGTGGAGTGGGATTAGTAGCAAGGAGCTAGCCAGAAGAATAAGTCGTGACCCATCTGTAATAAGTAGGCTTTATAGTCGGTATGCAGCAAGTAGGGATGTGAGGACTGAATCAAAGATCATTAGTATTCTAAAACGTTAAATCAATATGCATGCCTGACCCTAACTTTCTAGTCCTCGATATTGCTCCACAGCAAGGTTGAACCCGAAGTACCAATCGTGTGAAAGAGAAACATCAGCCCGATCGGTCAAAAGATAAAACGGCTTAGCGCCGTCAAAAGCCGTTACACAAATCCCATGAGGAGAGGGATCAATCCTCATCCGCCAGCCTCCGCCGTGAGTCATGCCATGGTAATCACGATAGTTGACAAATGATTTGATTTCGAGGTTAAGCGGCCCGGTCGCGCGGTGTAAGTTATAGCGGACGTAAGTCGTGTTGGCTCCTTTCTGCATCCACACTCTCTTTTCCAGTATCGCGTCTCCGCATGCGAACCTCCAGACGGGAATCGTTCCTTCAAGATGGAAGCTTTGGATGTTTCTATATCCATGCGGGTCCACCGTGCCGTCAGCCCAGCGGTTTGCGTAGAGCGGATAATGTAATCCGTTGTGAAGAACAGTTTCATCCAATTTGGTAAGCAATAAAGTTCGCCCAAGCGGAGGGTTGAGCGCCGCCACAAGCAATCCATGATAGCGGCGTGTGAGCAATCCCGCAACCGTGCCGGAGGCATAACCTCCTATTCCGTTTGTCACCAGCCATTCCCGCCCCTCTGCAGAATCAACGTAGCCACATATTTCCCGTCCGAATTTTATGGTCATTTTGATAGCAATCCCCTTATGTTTATAAGATCGTAGGAGCGCCATCCCTTCGACAGGCTTGGCGCGACAACTCAGTCGCGGCTAGAAGCCGCTCCTACACTATTGTCCGAACCGGGTACATAGGTTACACTTTTTCTCCTTCATTATCATGCACTCCTACCATTGGTCTAAGTCCTTTATAATCGATATCATATAAATCTCCCAACAATA
>JACPIY010000032.1 GCA_016187835.1 Deltaproteobacteria bacterium
TCCTCTTTTAATTCTTTGTTCGTAGCTGCAAGAATTCTTACATCTACATTAATGGAACTTCTTCCTCCTACCCTCTCCAGCTTTCTCTCCTGAAGCACGCGCAGAAGCTTAGCCTGGGCGGGAAGACTCATATCCCCAATCTCGTCCAGAAATAAGGTTCCGCCGTTTGCCATCTCTATCTTTCCTATTCTTCTCTCTACCCCTGTAGCTACTCCCTTCTCTATCCCAAATAGCTCACTCTCAAGCAGGCTCTCAGGTAATGCTGCACAGTTTAGGTCTATAAATGGCTTACCAAAACGGGAGCTACTGTAGTGAATAGTACGCGCTATAAGCTCCTTTCCTGTACCACTTTCTCCTGTAATAAGAACACTTAGAGGACTGTCAGCAATCTTTTCTATTAACCTTACTACTTCCTGTATTCTAAAGCTTGTTCCTATAATGTTACTTGCAAAGAACCTGCCCCTGGTTTTTTCTCCGCCTTCACTCTTAGGGTTCATAATAACGCTCTTTCCATGATGCACGATTCATGATACAAGATGGGTGATGTATTTTATGTTTTTTATCCTGCATCGTGCATCATGTATCCTGGATCATTTGAGCAACAAACCTATTCTATCATAGAGTCCTTATAAACATCAACATTGTTTACGCTTTTGTCTACAAGGTCTACGCTCTCACGTTAATTTTGTGGGAAGAATACTATAATCTAAGGTACTTCTGGTAGAATAAGTCTTATGAATACCTCGGATTTTGATTACGATCTTCCCCAAGAATTTATTGCGTTCTATCCTCTCTCCAAAAGGGAAGATTGCAGGTTGATGGTTCTCAGTAGAAAGGATCAAAGCATAGAACACAGGAGGTTTTATGAACTTCCCGATCTATTGAGAGAAGGGGATCTACTTGTACTTAACAACACAAAAGTCCTACCCGCAAGGCTTTTTGGCAAAGTAAACAATGACAAAAGGTTTGAGATACTTCTTTCAGAAAGAATAAACTCCCGTCTCTGGAAAAGTCTTATGAGAAACCCTAAGAACGGCATGACGATTGAATTTGATGGGGGGTTAAAGGGAAACGTTCTAAGAAAAGGAAAAGACGAGTGGCTGGTTGAATTTGAGGAAAATGCCGATGATTACATAGAGCATTTTGGGAAAATGCCTCTTCCTCCTTACATCCGCCGTGAACCGGAGGAAGAAGATAGGATTTTTTATCAGACTGTTTATGCAGAAAAGGAAGGCGCTATTGCCGCTCCCACCGCAGGACTACATTTTACTGAAAGTCTTTTGGATGAAATACGCAGGCGTGGGGTTGAGATCAGATACGTCACACTTCATGTGGGAATAGGTACCTTTAAACCCGTTAAAGTAGAGAATATTAAAGATCATAATATGCATCCCGAGTACGTGGAGATTCAAGAAGAGACAGCTTTAGCTGTGAACAGAGCTAAAAGCGAGAACAGAAGAATTGTTGCAGTTGGTACCACAGTGGTAAGGGCACTGGAATCGAGGGTGGACGAGTCGGGGAATTTGCTGCCAAAAGGAGCTTACGCCGATCTTTTCATTTACCCCGGCTTTCGATTTCAGGTCGTGGATGCTTTAATAACTAATTTCCATCTCCCTCGTTCCACGCTTCTTATGCTTGTCTCAGCGTTTGCGGGAAGAGAGTTTATTTTTAAAGCCTATGGAGAAGCAAAGAGGGAAAGGTATAGATTCCTCAGCTATGGTGATGCAATGTTGATATTGTGAGAGATTGTTCGGAATAAACGTGAGTTGAAAATAAGAATAACTGTAGTGGAAACCTTCAGGTTTCCATAATAAGGAGGACAAAAGTCCTAGGCTACAATTCCTCGAACCCACGTTATTAAGAATTGCCACTTTTTTCCCTGGAGAAGAAAAATTCTTTTAACTCTTTAAAAAATGAGAAAGATTTCTTAACGTAAGAAGAGGCTCCCTGACTACCATCCCTCTGGATAGCTACCCCAGATCCCACCGAATCATTCTGAATTTTTATCGAGGCTAAGTAAAATCCCATTTGTTGTATTTTCTTTTTAGCCTCTGATAATCTCCAAGCCTTTACTGTACCCAGTTCCTTCTTGCCCAATGGGTTAAATGCTAAAAACTCAAAAGTCTTCATTTGTTCTTCTTTTTCTATTTCTTCTTTTACCTAAATAATGTCAACATGGAACTAACTAGATTTGTTATATTTTTTAATCCTTTTATGTACCTATCGATATGTTACTGCAACCTCTGTGCCATAAAATAATTCTTTAGCTAACTTACTATTATCGCTTACAAAATAATTCAAATCACAAAGATTATGGTTAAATGTAAATTCATTTATTGACAAAGAAGAAAGATGAACGACAAAATTTGTCAAGAGCTTTCAAAGCGACACAAGGTTCGCCCCTACTTCACTCAAGCACCTCTCTTCTCTTTTCCAATGCGTCAAGTTCACGCAATTTTAGTACGTCTATCCTTCCGCTAATTGCCATATCAATGATCTCTGTCAGGTAATTTGCCGATAGGATTCGTGGGACTAAAACATAGTCGGCTCCGGCTTTATACATCTCAATACGTTCTTTATTGTCTCAGCCGATACAATCACTCTTGCTTCTGGATTCAAGCTTTTCACATGCTTTAAGAGCTTAATGTTGCTGGTTCCACGAAGAAAGTCATCTGAAATGGAAGAAACCACTACCTTAGCGTGGTGGATGTCAATTTCTTCAAGCGTGTCCGGATGGCTTATGTCTGCGTAGAGGAAGGGTATATTTTGGGCCTTAAGTCTTACTTCCACCTCAGGACTGAAGTCCACCACAAGAAAATTTTCATACCTGTCCCTAAGGGATTCAATTAATGAGCTTCCTGTTCTATGACACCCAAGAAGAATAAGACTCTTTCCCTTATGGTCACTTGCCGGGGTTTCACTTGACTCGCTCTCCTTGATCCCCATCTTTCTCATGACATCGAGAAGAAAGCCGCAAATCTTGTGGTTATTTAAGGTCAGATAGGTTGAGATCGTTGATGTAATGACGAGAACGATTGCCGTAAGGGGGATATACAATGTCTTTTGATATATGTCCAAGACTGTAGCCTATGGATACGATTACAAGGGAAAACTCGCTAATCTGTGCGATTGATTATTGAGGATAGAATTCCAAACCGGTATCCGTATCCCAGGACACTTAGCGTTGGTATAACGGTGATGAATCTACTTAGAATCACAAAAAGAGATAATATAACAGCAGTAATTATTATTGAGGAAGAGCTTACGACCATCTGCATGCCTAACGAGACGAAAAAGAGCGTAACGAAAAAGTCTCTAAGAGATCTTATCTTTGCAATCACATCCAGGTTATAAGGAAAGCCAGACATGCTTACACCGGCTATTAATGCTCCCATCGCCACCGAGAAGCTGGCTTTCATTGCAAGCAGCGACACTAGAAAGCACCATGAAATCGTGGAGATAAGAACGACTTCGGGAAGCTTTGCAACGAATTTAAAAAGATGTGGAAGCACGTATCTTGTGATGAGTCCTGCGCCCAAAACCAACGCTATTCCTTTGGCAAAGGAGGCGCCAATTAACAATAGGGAGGGGTTAGTAATATTGGATTGTACTGCAAGGACGAAGATGCTCAAAGCGTCCTGTATTAGGAGGATCCCAAGAGCTATTCTTCCTGCAATAGTGTCTAGCTCGCTTTTATCGGAGAGGAGTTTAACTGCGATCATCGTACTGCTAAAAGCAAACGCAACAGCGATGTAAGCGGCAGGTAGACCATTATAACCTAACCAGTAGGCAACGGCAAAACCGCCTCCTGCGCAGAGCACAACCTGTATAATCCCAACCGTTATTGCGACTTTGCCTGCTTCTATGAGTTTTTTTAAGTCAATTTCAAGTCCTATGATAAACATCAGGAAGGCAAGGCCGAGTTCTGATAAAACTTCTATCGAATGCTGGTCTTTTACTAAACCAAGCCCTACCGGGCCTATTAAAATACCAGCGGCGATGTAGCCAAGGATAAGTGGTTGTTTAAGAATCTTTGCTAAGTACGCAAAGATGGTAGCAGTAATTACGGATAGTCCTATATCAACTAGTAAACTGGATTCCACTGGATTCTATATAAATAGGTTTTATATGTCGGAGGATTATATAGCAACTTATGATTTGGCATGATTCTAAATTAGTTTCATATCAGATTTTCAAAATCTCCTAACTCTGGTGTATCCTAAGCATTTATCGTCTAAAATATGAAGCAACTCGGGTCCTCAAAACAATCCGGATCAGAACAATCTGTGAGCTCGTCCGCATCATTATCAAATCTGTCATCGCATGTTGCTTCCTGTGCCTCGCAAACCTGACCTAAAGGACCACCGATCTGACCTTCACAAGACGGGTCTTCACAGTCTACAAGGTCATCTCCGTCATTATCAGAGTCGTCATCACATGTTGTTTGCTCTGGTATTTCACAAAGCTGTTCCTGAGGACCCCGCTGACCTTCGCAATCCGTGTCTGTGCAATCTTGGCGTCCATCTCCGTCATTATCGAATCTATCATAACACGTCTCCTCGGGCTGTTCACAAAGCTCTACACAGCCACCGACCTGGCCTACACAAGACGGATCTGCGCAATCCGTAAGGTTATCTCCGTCATTATCGGCTCCGTCATTGCATGTGACCTCTGGTATTTCACAAATCTGTCCCTGGGGACCTATTTGACCCTCGCATTCAGGGTCTGCACAATCTGTAAGATTATCTCCATCGTTATCTATTCCGTCAAAGCAATTTTCAAGAGGGGGCGGTGTAGGAGTAGGAGTTGGAGATGGCGTTGGTGTTGGTGTCGGGGCTATACACTGAATTATTAGTGTATTTAATCCGGGCAAAACATCCGAGGTTATTCCTCCTCTGCAGACCAACTGGCCAAATTCATCAAAGCCCTCTATCATGAAGTTTCTATCATTCCCTACAGGAACAAAGACTCTAATCTGCTCTCCAATATTGAAAGTCTCTTCTATTGTGGAAAAATCATTGCCCGTCACCGTGAGCACTATAGTTTTAATTATGTCTTCAGTGGTCTGCCGAGTTGATGCCTCCTGTTTGGTAGATTCTGTTAAACATGATATTGATGGAAATTGTATGGAAATTCTTAAAGAAGCACCTTCGGATTCTCCATTGTTGCCTGCCCCTCCGCAGGAGATAACGGTAAAAAGAAGGGTTATGAAAAAAATACAGAGTCTTATTTGACGTTTTTTCCCCATTCGATTTAATCTCCTTACGGAATTATGACATCCACCGGCGCTCTATCTTCCGCATCAACACCAGGAAGCAGGTCAACGGGCTGTATAGTAGGGACATCTTCTATGGATGGCCCCTCTTCGGTTGTTTCGGATATAGTAGGGGGAGGCTGTTTTCCGGGATGTTCTTCTTTATATAGTGAATCTCTAAGAGGCACATCCTCCTTAATCTCCGTCGCCAGTATGAATTCCTCCTTCAGCTCATCTGTAAAAGGAACAGGAACTGAAGGATTCCCATCTATAATCCATGTGCACTGTCCGGTTTCTATTATTACTTCCCGCGTGCCGGGGATGACTCCTCTTACAAAAACCTCTCCTTCAAGAACGCAGAAGAGTTTTCTATCAGCATCCATAAAAAGAGTTGTCCCCTTTACTCCCACCACGGCGTTTGGGGTGGCATATTCAACGTTGGATTCCCCGCCTTCAAATTTTTGAATGATTGATTTTAGCTTTCCCTTGGTCAAGTTAGAGATAGATTTTCGCTGAGTTGGTGTATAAACAAACTCTGTTATTTCAAAAGTGGTATTTGCTCCGAGGGAAATCAGCGTATCGTCATCGAAAAGGATTTTAACTCCTGAATCATCCCCGGTTTCAAAAGTATCTCCAAGAAACACCTTCGCTCCCTCAACAACAGTCTCGCTCTCTCCGCTGGCGCTTACCACAGTAACCTGTCCTTTGACCGCGGTTGCAATTCCTACGGGCTCAGGCTCCCGCGCGTGTGCGGCCGCAACCCATAGAATTGATATCAAGAGGATGTAAACTTTAAGGGCTTTACTTTGCATCTTTTACCACTCCTAATTCGTTTACTCTTCAAAAGGCATACACGTTGTAGCGAACGACCGTTCGCCCCTACATCATAGTACCTATAACCAAATCCTTATAAAATAATATTGCAAGCTTTCCCCTAAAACCTCGCACTGAATGTAGCCGAGAATACGTTCCTTGAATAATCGAAAGGCTCTGGTCCGGGGACATCGCTATCCGATATGTTAGAGATATGCTCATAGCCAAGGTCCAAGGAGAATATGTTATAAAGCTTCTTTGAAACGATTACTCTTACTCCAATCTGATTGTCAACCCTATCAAAAGGATCGTTATAATAGTCCTCTCTAAAGTAATGGGCGTCTGTGAAAACTGTAAGCCCGAAAGGAAGAAAAGCGAGACCTTCCACAAAAACCTGAGGTGACGTGTAATCAAAGTTGCGCCTGCCGTTTATATCATCTGCGCTGTTTTTGGCGAAGTTTAATCCGGGCTTGAGTTGTAACCTTCCTTCGTAGAGACGGAAAATCTGAGCTACTGTGAGATTGTTATTTACGGCGTCTCTTTCGGGAAAATCATCAAAGTTGTCATATCTGATCTGATAAGAAAGCTCTGTGCTTGTTGTATTTGACCAGCGCATAAATACCCTGGGACTCACTGAGTGGGTTTGAGAAAAAAGATTGTCGGCCGGTGACCCGTCTATTAGAACGAGGTCATAAAAATATTCTAGGTATAAGGCAACCGGTTTTTCACCTACTGTAGTCCTTTTCTCGCCATAGAGCTTGAAGCGGTGATCCTGGACATTAAAATTCTCCAAATCTTTATGGAATGAAAAAAATGCTCTGTAATCTCCGCCAATTACGGCATCAGGTTTAAGATACGGTTTGTATCCCAGGTTTAGGTAGAAAATCCCACGTACGTCTCCCTGATCAGAAATCTCGATCTCCTCCGGTTCAAGGACAACGTTGTCGTCATACTGAACGCCTGTGCTGACCGCCCCATAATATTTCTTTGTAACCCTTGCGATCGCGTCTAAATATTCCTGTGCCGATACGGCAAGGTCTGTCCCCGGTTTTAAAACCCTTACCGATTGAAAATCAACCTTTGCACTCTCGTAGTCGGGGAGCCTGTAACGGCTAAGCCCCGAATAGTAACGTGCTTGAAGCGCAACGTCGGAGTCGAGTTTGGCGGCTTTCTCAAGCGAATCAATTGCTTCCCTATATTTTCCAAGCCTGTACTGAGTGTATCCCAGGTTGTAATAGGCAATCCCGCTTGGGTCTTGGCGGACCGCCTCTTCAAATTCAGGAAGGGCACGCTTCAGGTTTCCAACCCCTAAATACGCAACTCCAAGGTCGAGGTGTATTCCCTTTATGTTCGGGTCGAGGTTTTTTGCTTTTTCAAGGTATTTTATGGACTCATCATAGTTATTTAGCCTTAGAAGCGAGACCCCAAGTATATGATTGGCGATGGGGTTATCAGGGTTTTCTGCCAGAGCCTCTTTCAGGAATTTTACTGCGGTTTCGTAATCCTTCCCAAGATATGCGGCGAGTCCCTTGTTAAGCTTAAGCTCAAACTCAGCTAGGGCAGGGTAAGAAACAACGCATACTATGAGGAAGAAAACCAGGAAAAACCATCTGTGACTCAATCCTTCTATCCTCCTATCTCACTCTAAGCCTTGGTAAAAGTCGTGCGTGAATTGACGATTATGAGATAATGTTTGTCTAAGCTTACTGCCTCGGTTATCTAACTAACTCAATTTGTTATCAAAACTAACGTTAGCTCAAATTCAGTAAAAATCACGAAGGCTGTTGCCTATGGAAAAGAACAACACCAAGAGTTTGGTAATATTTTATTATTTAATCTTAATGTTTTGTATTAGAGCATACTTCATTTTTTTTGTCAAGATTTCTTCTATATGTTGTTGTTGCAAAGTGATAATGTCACTATTTTTCTATACGATACACCATAATTACTTCTCCTGAGCTATAAAAACACCATCCCAGTTAGTTGGCGGAGGTTGCTCAATATACTCCGAACAACGCTTTAGGTAGAGAATTGAGGGTTTATCCCCAGGGAAAGTTTTTAGAATATCAGCAAACTTGTTCCAGGCTTCCTTGAATTTTCCCCCCCAATAGGTATGAAGAGCATCGGTAAAGGAATTGACGAGAATCGCCTTTTCTGGGTCTCCGGGATGGAAGTCAATAAGCTCAAATATGGAGATGGGTTGTTCTTTACCCTTCACCTGTACCAAATCAAGTTCCCGAAAGAAAAATTGAGAAGGGGTCAAACCTTCCAGCGTGGACTTACTGATAATAATCTCAGTTCCATAGAGCTTATTGAGTCCTTCCAGTCTGGAAGCCAGGTTAACCGTGTCTCCTATTGCAGTATATTCAAATCTTATATCCGTTCCCATGTTCCCCACGATAGCCTCCCCTGTGTTAATTCCTATGCCTATGGAGATGTGGGGCCAATCTCTTTCTTTCCATTCCATATTGAGTTTCTCCAAATTCTTCAGCATGGAAAGAGCGGCTTTGCAAGCCCGCTCCGGATGGTTGGAGAAATCTAAGGGAGCACCAAAAATAGCCATAATTGCATCCCCAATGTACTTATCGAGAGTGCCGTGCTCGTCCATAATGATTTGAGTCATAGGGCTTAGATATGAATTAAGTATTGAGACAAGAGTCACAGGGGTTATTATCTCAGAAAGGGTTGTAAAACCTCGAATGTCGGAAAAAAGCACCGTGATATTTTTAGTTTCGCCTCCCAATTTGAGTTTGTCAGGGTCCTGCAAGATTTCGGTAACAAGCTCCGGTGAAACATAACTGCTAAAAGCCCTGCGGAGATAGCGGTTTCTCCTTTCTATAACCAGATTCCTATAGCCCTCAAAGAAAATATAAACAAAACCGAGGGAGAGCCCTGAATAAAGGATGCTAAGGAATATATTGAGGCGTGTAAAAAAAAGGTAATTTCCCAATAGATACAGGAATACAAAGACTATGAAAATAAGGAATCCAAGGAATGTTTTTTGAACACGCATAAGCAGAAAAGCAAGAATTAGGGGCAATATTAAGAGGAGGGCTATATCCAGTCCCTTAGTCAGATTATTTTTGATAAGAAAGCTTCCATCCAGAATGTTTCCGGCAACGGTGGCGTGTATTTCAACACCAGGAAATACAGGACTAAAAGGAGTCGGTTTAACATCGGCGATTCCTATTTCGGTTGCCCCGATAAAGACCAGTTTGTCTTTCAGAGCCACAGCTGGGACTTTTCCTGAAAGGACGTCCACCACTGAATAGGTTGCGAAAGTTCCGCCGGGGCCATAGTAGTTAATGAGAAATTGTCCTGTTTCGTCGGCGGGAATAGGCGTTTGTCTTATGTAAAGACCATCTACACCATAAGATGCCAGAGAGAGCAGGATTTCTCCTCCGAGAAAACGCCGCATACCTTCAAGATTTAAAGACGGATAGATTTCCTCTTTGTATTCAATGAGGAGTGGTGCGCGGCGCACAGTTCCATCATCATCTGGTAGATTCAGGTGATGGTTCCTGTGTAGAATCGTCACGAAAGAAATAACCCAGTATTGGGTTCCTACATTTTTCTAGGGCTTTACCAAATGCTCTGTCGGCATCCTCTGACTCTGGCTCTGAGAACGTGATGTCAAAGGCCACTACTTTGGGGTTATAATCTTTAAGCTTATCTAGAAATTCGGCGAGACGGTAGCGGGACCATGGCCATCTTCCCAGCTCGTTGATGCTCTTTTCATCAATTGCAACTATAATAACTTGAGAATTGGGTTTAATCTCTCCGCGTATATTAAAACGGAAGTCGCTGAATTTAAGGTCAATTGCTCTTAGAAAGTCAGGAGACCATATGTAAAGTGCAAGACTCAGTAGCGCTGAAAGGAGGCCGATTGCAATAGCCGTAAGAAGAAAATTTCTATTACTCTTTTTTTTCTCTTTCATTATGATAGGTGTAGGATTCCAGAAAATAATATCGCCTTCGGAGCAACAGGTCAAAGTGGTAGGGAAAAACTTGGATTTTTCTCTAATACTTGGAACCATACTTGGAACCATACTTGGACTTGATTTGTTAAATTGCTAATGATAGGGCCTTCAATTGAACGTCCCTACTAAACATGTATAGTTTAGGCAATGTAATTTTTATCGTTTGAGATTCGTAGTAGGACGGCTTTTCCTATGGAGATACAAATTGAAAAACTCGCATTCGGCGGAGCAGGCATAGGAAGAACGGCGGGGAAAGTCGTTTTTGTAAGAGGTGGTCTTCCAGGTGATGTTGTAAAGGTTAGAATTACAAAGGAGAAAGGGAGTTACGCCGAGGCGGAGATTGAAGAAATAGTGAGTTCTTCTCCCGAAAGAACCAAACCGCCCTGCCCCGTTTTCGGGAAATGCGGAGGATGTCAGTGGCAACATCTTACCTATTTTGCTCAACTAAAAGCCAAGGAAGGCATCCTCAGAGAGACGCTTGAGAGAATCGGTGGACTGAAGTATATAGAGATTGACCCCATAGTTCCATCCCCTAAAGAATACGGATATAGAGACAGGGTTACCCTTTCAATCCGGTTTGAAAAAGGGAGCTATCTCATTGGATACCATGAAGAGAGAAGCCGAAGGCAAATAGAGATAGAAGGCTGTCCCATAGCTTCAAAGCCCATAGATGAAACTATCTTTCGTCTATCAAAATCCCTCTCTTCAATGAGTACTGCTCGTTACCTCTTAGAAAAAGTTCATATCACATCCGATGAAAAGATAGCATATATCACTCTTGTTCCGGGATGGGAGGAAGACCCAAAGAGGCTTAATTCTTTCCGCAATCAATTAAAGAAATCCTTAGAAACGGAAATTGTATGTATCGCCGGTGATGATGAAAGAGAATATGAATTCACAATACTTGGACTTAAGTTCTATTCAATTCCTTCACTGTTTATTCAGGCAAATAGGGAAATACATGAAAGATTGGTTGAGACTTTGCTTGAGTGGTCTGATCTTAAAGGAGATGAAAGAGTTTTAGACCTGTATTCAGGGATTGGAAATTTTTCCCTTCATCTTGCAAAAAGGTGCGAAGAGGTTGTTGGAGTGGATGTCAGTGCAAAAGCTGTAAATCACGCGAAGAAGAGTGCAGAGGCAAATTCAATAACCAATGTAGCTTTTGACGCCTCTCCATCCGAGCTTTTTATCGGAGAATCAGTTAAAAGAGGCGACAGATTCGATTTAATCGTTCTGGATCCGCCAAGAGAAGGAGCAAAAGATATATTAAAGGAGCTTGCGGAGCTTTCTCCAAAGAGAATTATCTATGTTTCCTGCGACCCGCCGACTCTGGCGAGGGATTTAAAGACGCTAAGGGAAATGGGTTATAGGACTCTTAAAATTCGTCCGTTTGATATGTTTCCACAAACTTATCATATTGAATCTATTGCTTTGCTTATGAAAATCTGATATACAGAATCCTAATTGATGTATTCATTTTTGCCTTTTAACACATAAGGAGGGTGATATAATGGCTACTTTGGTTACAGGAGCAACGGGATTCATAGGCTCTCATATCGCAAGAAAACTCGTGCAAAGAGGAGAAAAGGTAAAAATCCTCCTAAGAAAAACCAGTAAAACATTAAACATAGATGATATTAATGCCGAAAGGGTTTATGGTGACGTACTGGATATTGAATCGGTAAAAAAGGCACTTGAAGGCTGTAATAAATTGTACCATACCGCCGGTTTCGTATCTTTCAGAAAGGCCGATTACCAGAAGATGGAGGATATTAATGTTAGGGGAACAGCTAACGTGCTCTCTGCTGCATTGGAAACTGGGGTTAAAAAAGCCGTCTATACGAGCAGTGTTGCTGCCGTTGGAGTGGACCCAAATGGCGGCATTGCCAATGAGAGTACTCCTTTTACTCTAGAAGGAGAAGGTATTCAATATCTCAATACCAAGTACTATGCTGAGAGAGAAGCTCTAAAATTTTATGAAAAAGGCTTGCCCGTTGTGATTGTAAACCCATCAATTGTTGTAGGTCCGGGGGATGTGTATCTATCGAGCGCCGGTTTTGTGCTTTGGTATTGTAAAAAGAAGTTTCCGGGTTATATGAACGGCACTTTAAATCTCGTTGACGTGGAGGACGTTGCTGAGGGACATATTTTAGCGGCGGAGAAGGGGAGGATAGGTGAACGCTACATATTGGGGAATAGGAATTTGACTCTGAGAGAACTATTTGATCTTTTAGAAAGGGTCACGGGGATAGCCAGTCCAAAAATA
>JACPIY010000040.1 GCA_016187835.1 Deltaproteobacteria bacterium
AAGTAGGAAACCTTCTAATTCCCGTAGGGAATTGAAACGCCCTCTCGGAAAGTTATCCGACCTCAATAGCGGAAGGTAGGAAACCTTCTAATTCCCGTAGGGAATTGAAACTTTTCCATCCACTGATTTATTCCAAAAAGATAATCCTCGTAGGAAACCTTCTAATTCCCGTAGGGAATTGAAACCGTGGATTGCGTCGTAACGAGCCCTCCTTAGCAGTTGCTAGTAGGAAACCTTCTAATTCCCGTAGGGAATTGAAACTCAGCTTCTTTTTTCCGTATTTTCGGATTTTTCATTGAAGTAGGAAACCTTCTAATTCCCGTAGGGAATTGAAACCGGAATAACAGCAGCCACGGACCATTTACTGCCTATACTGTAGGAAACCTTCTAATTCCCGTAGGGAATTGAAACAATTTCTCATTGATCTGGTTCAATGTATACCCCAACTCCTGGTAGGAAACCTTCTAATTCCCGTAGGGAATTGAAACGGGGCAAGGCCAGTGTTTAGGAATTAGTATTTAGTGGTTAGGGATAAGGAAGTAGTATCATTCCCACCTGTAGAGTCAGATTTCAAAGCCGATGGTGGGTAAAGGTGTTATTCCCCTAAAAACCAAACACCAACAACTAAAAACTGCCTTCAGGAAACCGAGCAAGGCTAGTGTTTGGATGTTAGTTTTTAGTGTTTAGGGAAAGGAGGAGTGCTATAATTTCCCTTATGAGCCTGAGATTCGATTTTGAAAACTTGGAAGTCTATAAGAAATCGATGGATTTTATTAATCGGATTTATAAAGTAACCAAAGAGTTTCCCAGGGAAGAGATCTTTGGTTTAACAAGTCAGTTTAGAAGGGCTGCTCTTTCTATAGCCCTCAATATAGCAGAAGGTTCGGGCAGGTTGAAGAAACTAGAGAAGAGACGATTTTATGAGATTGCAAGAGCCTCTGTATTTGAATGTGTCCCCATTATAGAGGTATCAAAGAATCAGGGTTATATTGAAAAAGAGGATTGTAAGAAGTTGCGCGATATTTGTGCGGAACTCGGAAGGATGATAACAGGGCTTATGAAGTCCATCTCTGATAGGAAAAGTTTTTAATTCCCAAACACTAAACACTAAAAACTATAAACTGCTTTCAGGAATTGAAACGGAGCAGGGCTAGTGTTTAGTAATTAGTTTTTAGGGAGAGTAGAAAGGATGACCACAAGGTTCATGAAATCCTCTTTGGGAAAGAAAGCTTCTGTTTCCCTAAAGACTAAACACTAAAAACTATAAACTGCTTTGGTAATTGAAACGGAGCAGGGCTAGTGTTTAGTCTTTAGTTTTTAGTGGATAGGGAAGGAAAGAGGACTATAATTTCTCTTGAAAGTGACATTCGATTTGGAGAGACTAGAAATCTAAGAGTTTGAAAAGATGATAATAGAGCTTATGAAGTCTATCTCTGAGAGTAAAACCTTTTTATTCCCTAAAAACCAAACACTAACAACTATAAACTGTTTTCGGGAATTGAAACTTAGCGGGCTAGTGTTTAGGAATTAGTATTTAGTGGTTAGGGAACGAGGCGATATTACTTATCTATTCAGAGCAAAATCTTGATTATTAGTAGAGGCTTTAAATTCCTAAAAAACCAAAAACCAAGAACTAAAAGCCTCATTAAAAAATTGACTGAGGTCAAAATGAATATTATTCTAAGAGTTGAGGCTGATTAACAATGCTCAAAAGAAAAATAAAACTCACCTACAAAGACTATGCAAGCCTTGAAGATGATAAGAGGTATGAACTTATCGAGGGAGAGTTATACATGGTTCCATCTCCAGGTTTTTACCATCAATCCGTATTAATAAATCTTTTGAACTTTCTTATAAATTTCGTCAAGAAAAAGCAGCTAGGGATCGTGCTTTGCGCTCCTATGGATGTCGTACTTACCGAAAACGATGTCGTTCAGCCGGATATTCTTTTTATTTCGAATGAAAACAGAGGAATAATAACCGAGACGAACATAAAAGGCGCTTCGGATCTGGTTGTGGAAATCTTGTCACCAAACACGCTCGAAAGAGACAAGATAGTAAAAAAGGCCATCTACGAAAAGCACGGCGTCAAGGAATACTGGATAGTTGACCCAACTGGAAAACTTGTTGAAGTTCTGACTCTAAAAGAAGAAGGTTTTGAGTTTTTTGGAACATATTTCCTGGATGATGAACTCACATCGCCTCTTTTAAAAAAGCTAAAGATCCCTTTAAAAGAGATTTTTAAACGCTGATGCCCAAAGCCCTTATAGTTTCCCTTGGCGGAACAATAGACCCTATCATCAAATCAATTGAAGAACATAAGCCTGATTATCTTTTTTTCTTCCTGTCGAAAGAAAGCAACGCTAACGAATACCCGAAAGTAAGGGCGTATCTAGATGAAAAAAGGTTTTCTCCTAAAATAGATTTCAGCATGGTGAAAGACATAGATGACCTTGTCCACTGTTATGAAAGAGCATCCGAATTAGCAAGCGAAATTGAAAAGCAAGGCATTCCCAGCAAAGATGTTGTAGTGGACTACACGGGTGGAACGAAAACAATGAGTGCAGCTATTGTGCTTGCCACAGTCACAAAAGGGTTTAGGTTTTCATACGTTGGCGGAGAAAAAAGGACAAAAAAAGGGCTCGGAGTTGTTAAAAGTGGGTTTGAAGAAGTAAAAACAGGACTTAGCCCCTGGCAAGTTCTCGCCGTTGAGGAAAGAAAAAAGATAGCCCTGTTTTTTAACAGCTATCAATTTTCTGCCGCAAAAAATATAGCCGAGAGGTTAGACAAAGTTCTTAGCGGATTGGATAAGGCTTTGCATGAGAGTCTTTCAGTGCTAATTGAAGGATATAGACTGTGGGATAGCTTTAATCATGCCGGTGCTCTAAAGATTTTGTCCCAAGCCCAAAAGAAACTTTCAGAGTATTTAGGATTTAAAGAGGATCTGGTTCTATCCGAATTTGTAAAATCAGTGGTAGGCAATTTGGATTTTCTGGGGAAAATTCAAATTGAGAAATACAACATGGTTTTTGACCTTTTCGACAATGCCAAAAGGCGGGCTGAGGAAGGCAAGTATGACGATGCAGTTGCAAGACTCTACCGCGCGCTTGAGATGATAGGACAAATAGAATTTGAAAAAAAGTTCGGATGTTCTACTTCAGACGCAAAGTCCGAAAAACTTCCCGAATCTTTACGAGAAGAAATTGTAAAAAAGCACATGTCAACCGATGGGAAAATAAAGATTCCTCTATTTGATACTTTTAGAATATTAACGGAATCGGGGAATAAATATGGCAGTACTTTCTTTGCAAATCAAAAAGAAATCGGAAATGTGCTTGAAGCAAGAAATAGCTCTATTCTCGCTCATGGGATAAATCCAATTCCAAAAGAACGGTACGAAAAACTCTCTACAATCTTAGAAGATTTCCTCAAACACACAGGTTTAAACTACAAAGTGGAGTTTCCAAAACTCCGATGGGAATGAGAAAAGAAATCCTTATCGCAGTTGCAGGGCTTACCCCTCAGATCGTTACCGAAACCCTCTATTATCTCACTCAGGTAAAAAAGCCAAAAAGCAAAATCTCGGAAATTTATGTCATAACTACTTTCGACGGAAAACGGGAAATCTTAACCAAACTACTAGATAAGGGTAAAGGCAGGTTCTTTGAATTTTGCAGGGGCTATAGAATAGATTCCTCATCAATTAAGTTCGATGAAAGGTCTATTATTCTCCTTATGGATTCCAAGGGAAATCCTCTCAGAGACATTCGCTCCGTTTGGGATAATGAACTCGTCGCAGACCAGATTACCGAGTTCATAAGAGAAAAATCAAAGGACCCGGATACCGTTCTTCACTGCTCGGTTGCGGGGGGAAGAAAAACAATGTCTATCTATCTCGCTTATGCTTTGATGCTCTTTGGAAGACCACAGGACACCCTTTCGCACGTTCTTGTGGATGAGAAATTAGAGAGGAACAAAGAGTTTTTTTATCCAAAGAAATCTCTGGGAGGAAAAACAACTGTTGACCTTGCCGAGATTCCCTACGTCAAACTAAGAGATAAGATAAAAAATCTATTTGGCTCCGAGAAACCATCTTTTAGTCGTATGGTTAAAACCGCGCAAAGAGAGATTGATTCAATGCCTCTACTAGAATATCTTGAGGTGAATTTAAAAAAGAGGTGTCTAAGAATTGGAGAAAAAGAGATAAACCTCAACCCAAAGCACCTAGCGCTATATTCCCATTACGCCGAGAGGCGGAGGACACTTCCTAACGAAGCCAGCTTTGAGCCGCTAAAAGGCAAAGATTCGATCAACAATCATTTAAATGAAATAACAAATTATATTCTAGCAATGCGTCCTGATGTTGATCTCAAAAGGTACAAATTTGCATCAGAAAACTTTCTTCAAGACATTAGCAAGATAAATAAAAAGATCGAAAACGCCCTGGACGATCCTATACTTGCCCTCCAATACAAAATAACAGCCGCGGAGCTAGGGCGAACCTACGGGGCTACTCGTTACGGAATCCGAATTGATAAGTCGAAAATAAAGCCTCTTGTTATACCTTAGCAATATTGCCGAAATGTTGTTTTTCATCATATAAGCCTTAATTACACCTTAAATTATTTCTATGATTGAAGCAGTGGTTGATTCCTTGATTGAAAGCGTTACAACTCTACTTTTGGGCAAAATGATTTCAATCGCTTACAAGAGAGGAGTACAGGACAAACCCAAGGGTTTAGTTGGCCAAGCTGGTAAAAGAGAGGACGTATGGCTCATCCTCGGCGGAGACCTAGGTGAAAGTCTCATTTTGGCATACGAGGGATTCGCCAAAACCAGAAATTCTCGAATCATAGAGGAATACATTAAAAAAGCCGTAGTAGATAAAGAGATAACATTTGTCGTAGAACTCTCTCGAAGGGCTGAGGAAGACGTGAGAATACAATTCGGAAAACCCGTAGAATATGTGGTTTCTTCAGTAAGGGAAATTGACCCAGGCGAGTTTCCAGAGATAGCCGCCCGAATAGCAGGTTTCCTAAAAACAATCAACACAGTACACAAAGGTCCCAAAATCCACCTTATCCTATCTATGCCGGTTGTCCTGGGGTTGCAGATCGGACAGTTCGTAGGGCTTTCGCATTATGATATTGAGTTGTATCATTTCGAAAAAGGGAGATACCTGAAAGTGCCTTGTGTAAAAAGAACATAAAATTGAGCAGAGGCAACCCAACGCGGTTGCCCTAATCGTGGGTGCCTGTTATTTGGGCAGACACGGGGGTCTGCCCCTACAATTAACGACTAAATCATTAAATCACCCACGTAAGAAAAAGACAATGTGGGACGAGCTTCTTCCAGTATCGTTAATTTCGGAAATCATTTTTTGCCCTCGGAATTTTTACTACCGCGCCTGTGAGGGAGAGGAAGGAATAAACAAATTTGTCTTAGAAGGCTCACTTCAAGATGAAAAAAGAAATGAGAGAGAAAGAATTAGAACCCAGGAAAAAATACAAATTAGAGAGGTAAGCCTCTCTTCCGAGAAACTGGGAATAATCGGTGTGCTAGATGCTGTAGAAGAAGCCGGGAGTATCTACCCAATTGAATACAAAAGAAGCGAGCTTAAAGAAAGTCTTCAGCATGACATTCAGCTCTGTCTGGAAGCTATGTTGCTGGAAGAATCCATAGGACAATCTATCCCCTATGGATACATCTATTACTCGGCCTCAAAATCAAGAAGAAGGGTTGATCTCACAGATGATCTTAGAAAGACCTCCCTAGAAACAATAGCCCAAGCGCGAGAGATCCTCTATAAAGGTGAAATTCCTGAACCCGTAGCGGATGAAAGATGCCCCGGGTGTGCTCTATTTTCGGTTTGTCTTCCGTTTGAAGTTAAGTCTTTGAAAGAAAAAGAACCTTTGACCAAGCGTATTATTCCTGAGCTTAATATCGGAAAGGTTCTTTACGTAGATGAACACGGAGCTTATGTTGGAAAGAGAGGAGGAAAGATTGTTATTACCAAAGATAAGAAAGTCATATCGGAGGCACCTGCTTCTTATCTAAGACAACTAGTTCTTACGGCAAACGCAAATATCTCCACCCAAGCTATAAAATTCCTCCTGAGAATGAACGTAGAGATAGTATATCAATCCTCCTGGGGTAGATTCGAGGGGAAATTTGTCCCAGAAGAGAGTAAAAATTCGCTTCTAAGATTAGCACAATACAAATCGCATCTAGATGAAGCCTTTTCCCTTAAGATTTCAAAGAAATTTGTCACGGGAAAACTCTCAAACATGAGAACACTACTTCTTAGACAGAACAGGGAAATTGGAGATGCCGACATAGAGAAAGCAAGTAATGGGATTAAGAATATCCTGGACAGAGTGGCAGAGGCAAAAGAAAAAGACGAACTGCTAGGTCTTGAAGGAATTGGGACCAGGGAATATTTCAGAGTGTTTGGGAGGCTCATAAAATCCAAGGGATATGGGTTTGATTTTGAGAAGAGAACAAAACGTCCTCCTCGCGACCCAGTAAATGCGCTTCTCAGTTTCGGCTATAGCCTTCTTGTCGGGGATATGGTTTCCTCTTTGTCCACAGCCGGACTTGACCCATATATCGGTTTGTTTCATTCTACGAAATACGGGCGCCCTGCGCTTGCGCTCGATCTCATGGAGGAGTTTCGCCCTGTTACAGTTGATTCCCTAGTGTTAACGTTGCTAAACAAGGGAATGATTGCAGACAAGGACTTCAAGGAGAAGTTTGGAGGAGTGTATCTCGAAGAAAATGGAAGGGAGACATTTTTCAAGGCTTATGCTGGAAGAGTCCAAACTGAGATAGTACATCCGGTGTTTGAATACCGAGTAAATTATCGAAGAGTCTTCGAGATCCAGGCTAGGTTTCTTGGGAAAGTCCTCACGGGTGAGATTGATGAATACACGCCTTTTGTTGTAAGGTGATACTAACTTTAACAAAAGTAGGGCTCGTTCCCCGAACCGAGCCCCCAACGAATTCATCGGGGGCTGATGAGGGCTTCAGCCCCTACAATAGTAACTCGGAGAGGAAAATGATGAGAAACATTATTCTCGTTTATGATATAGCAGACGATAAAAGGAGAACCAAACTCTTTAAAACTCTTGAGGGCTATGGGATCCCTGTACAGTTTAGCGTTTTCGAATGTGAGCTAAGTGATGAGGACTTTCTTCTTATGAAAGATAAGGTAGAGCGGGTAATTGACAAGAATGAAGACACTGTAATTTACTATGAACTTTGTCCGAGATGTTTGCATAGAACTGAAAGGATAGGAATAAGAAAAAAGGTCATGCTTGACGATGTGGTTGTAATTTGATATTGACAAGGGCTTCTGACTCTACTACGATTGGGCTTAAGGACGCACTGATACCTTAAGGCTCTTTGACAACTGAATATCTAGTTTTTAGCCATTAGTAATTAGTTTTTAGGGAAGCTAAACACTAAACACCAAACACTAAATACTGCCCCTTTCGAGCATCGAGGAAATGCAGAAAAGGCGGGGGTTGTCCGATAAGAAAAATTTAAATGGTTAAGGCAAGTTAGGAGACATGATCAAAAATTGTCGTGTTAACAAGTTGTGGATAGGTAAAGATACTCGAAAACCGAGTTCTAATTTCTTAGAATTGTTCAGGTTTTTGAGGGTGCGTAGGAAACCTTCTAATTCCCGCAGGGAATTGAAACTAGACAATCGCCAAGGCATCTCCATCGAAGCATCTGTGTAGGAAACCTTCTAATTCCCGCAGGGAATTGAAACTTAGCAAAGAGTTATTTAGTGGTTATTCATAGTATATTAAGTAGGAAACCTTCTTTTCCTGCTCTAAAGGCAAAGGGCTTCAACGGGTCGCACAATAGAACACGGTATCATGGACGTTCTTACATTTGGACTTTAGGAAGTGATTGGAACTCTTGTGGAAGTCATCACCGACTCCTCCGAAGAGTGTCGTAGAATTGTTGTCGAATATGATGAGAGCAACAAGGTGGTGAATATCAGATAATTCGAAAGGGCGCACGGCCGTGCGCCCCTACAGGTTCACAATCTAACTACTCCCCTCAGACTTTACGAGCGCGAGAGTGTACTTGTTAAGGTCAATGTATTTTCTTGCTGCCTTTAATACGTCATCGCGAGTTACGGAGTAAATTCGTTCTGGATACTGTTTATATTCCTCCCAGCCAATCCCATAGAGCTCGTCGAAAGCGATTCTCGCAGCCTGAGAAGAATTTTGCTGAAGTCCTATCTCAAAATTCCCAACGAGGTAGTTCTGGGCACGTTTGAGCTCTTCATCAGTCACGCCCTTTTCCAAAAGAAGCGTAAGCTGTTCTTTTATTCCCTGAATCGCTTCATCCTGTTTTTCAAGTGCGCATCCTATGTAGACGCCAAAGAACCCGGGCTCTAGGCCAGGAGTAAAGAACGAAGTAACGGTATAGGCAAGGCTTCTTTTATCTCTAAGCTCCGCAAATAGTCTTCCACCCTGGCCTGAAAGGATTGTATTTAATACCTCGAATGTATACTGATCCTGATTCTTTATCGTTGGAGCTTGGAAACCTAGGATGATGTGAGTTTGGGCTTTGTCTTTTTGATCAACTACTTCAGTCCTAATTTTATCCTGTGGGGGTTCGGGCTTTATCTGAAGAGGCGAAAATTTACCCTTTTCCATCTTTCCAAAATAATTTTCAATCGTAGTTAAGACCTCTTTTTCATCAACATCCCCTACTAAAGCAATAACCATATTCTCAGGACGACCGTATTTCCCGTAAAAATCAACCAAATCATCTCTACTGATCTTGGTCACGGTCTCCTTTGTTCCAAGAACATCAAACCTGTAGGGATGATTCTGATATAGCATCCCGAGAAAGAGATTGATCGTTGTTCTTAGAAGGTTGTCCCCTTGGCGATTTATACTGGAGAGAATATCCCTTCTTGCACGTTCGATCTCTTCAGGGCTAAAGGACGGATTGAGAATAACATCGGCAAATATATTCATCGCCTTGTCGAAATTTCTACTTAGGGATTCGACAGTAACTCCGAAACTGTTTCTTCCCGAAAAACCGCTTACCTCCCCTGCAATGGATTCAATTTCTCTGGCAATGTCTTCTGCACCCCTTGTTTTTGTACCGCGACTGAACATCTCCGAGACAAAGTTAGAGACTCCGTTGTTTTTCTCATCTTCAAACCTTACCCCTCCTAATAAGGCGGCTCGCGCAGCAAATAGAGGCACGGAATGGTTTTCTTTTATGAGAACGGTAATACCGTTATCAAGAACAACCTTTTTTACATCGCCGGCCGACTCAAATGACGAATTGCTAAGCTCCCTGTCAAGAGCCTCGGCTGAGGTATCAGCTATCTTGCGAATTTCACCTTCATTTATCGTCACTTGCCCGGTAGGAAGAAAGAAGACAGAGGTAAAGTTAGAATTCCTGAAATATTTTCTTGCCACACGTATTATGTCTTCAGGTGTTACCTGAGAAACCCTCTGTAAATATTCATTCTCGTACCTATAATCACCCGCCTCTACTTCATAGTATCCCAGTTTCTGCGCCTGCCCCTGCATGGTTTCCTTCGTATATATTGAATTGCTTTCAATATTGACCTTAGCCCTTGAAAGCTCCTCAAAGCTCACAGGTTCGTATTTTAAACGATAAGCCTCCTTTATAATCTCGGAAAGAGCATCGCGTGTTTTTTGTGGCTCAATGGTTCCACCAATATTAAAAAGCCCAGGATGCTTTGGTGTGAAGGAATAAGTATAAATATTAGTCACGAGTCCTTTTTCCTCTTTTATTCTCCTATAGAGCCTTGAACTCTCTCCACCGCCAAGAATATTGGAAATCACATCAAGCGCAGGAGTATCTTCATTCCTTGCACTGGTGATATGAAAAGCAAGGGAGAAGTACCCTTCCTGTATCTTCTTATCAAACACAACAGCTCTTATCTCCTTCTGAATAGGCTCTTCGGGAATCACACAATTGGGGAGCTGAGCAGGTTTTAGCACCCCAAAGGATTCCTTAATTTTTGGTATGACCTTACGCGTATCAAAATCACCCACCACGACAAGAACCATGTTATTCGGTGTGTACCACTTCTTGTAGAAATTAACTATCTTGTCCCGTGTAAAGCCGCTCACACTCTCCTTGGTTCCTATTACGGGCCTCTTATACGGATGCACTGTGTAGACTTCAGAGAAAAGCCTCTCGCTGAGGTTTCTTTGGGGTGAATCGTCGCCACGCCTGATTTCCTCGAGCACGACTTCAAGCTCTTTTTTCAGCTCCACAGGGTCGAATGCCGAATTTGCCATAGCGTCGGAAAGCACATCAAGGGAGGTATCTAGAAATCTGCTTGCAATAACTACATAGTAAACCGTCTCATCAAAAGAGGTAAAAGCGTTAATATCACCGCCGTCGCCTTCTATGATTCTTGCTATTTCCCCAACTCCCCTCTTCTCGGTACCTTTAAAAACCATGTGCTCATGGACATGGGCGAGACCATATTCCACTTCTTCCTCACAGGCGCTTCCCACCTTAACCCAGACATTTACCGCTACCACCGGAGCGGAGTGATTCTCTTCCAGAAGCACAGTAAGACCATTTTCGAGTTGAACCTTCGTAACCCCCATCGCATTTTCAAGAGATTCGGCAAGCACACTCTCAGATTTTACTTTCTCAACACCCATTCCTTTTTCCTCCCATAAATGTATGAATATTATTATAACCACAAGAACTATCGAGAAATAACGCATTAAAACCTCCTCCGGTGTCGGGCTTTAGGTGATAGGTTTTAGGTTTTAGCTGATACCCAACACCTGAACCTAAAACCTTTATTCCGAAAAGATTCTATAGATTTTCCTCAGGGAGTTTTTTGTTCTCCATCTCTTCAGTGGAGTCTGGTTTTTTGGCAAGTTGCCTGATCGCATAAATTACGAGTCCTACTAAACAGTAAAGATAAACTCCGGCGAATAGCATTATTTCAGGATTTGTGATAATTGCCGTGATAATAATTGAAGCGACGACAAGCGCATTAAAGGGACCAGAAAACTTAAATTTTGGATACTTCCAATAGGGTACATCGCTTACCATAAGAAGCCCTATGAAAGGAGCGGCGGTCAGATAAAACCACATCACCTCTCTATCGGGGGAAATCTGAAATTCACAAAAAAGGAGCACCGGAGAAAACATGAGCCCTGCCGCCATAGGGCTAGGAAGTCCTCTGAAACTAAACCTTTCGATCGTCTTGGATTGAACATTAAATCTTGCAAGCCTTAGTGCCGCACAAACTATATAAAACGGCACTGCCATAAGCCCGAGTTTCCCGGAGTCGTCCATAAGAGCCCAAACATAGACCAAAACGCCGGGGGCTACACCAAAAGAAACCAGATCCGAGAGCGAATCGTAGGAAATTCCAAAGTTGCTCTCGGACCTAAGAATCCTGGCCAACCTTCCATCGAGCATATCGAGAAACCCCGCAATTGCTATAAATGCCGCAGCCCACCAGAACTTTCTGTAAAGCCATTCAGGTGAAATATCGGGTACCCCTTGTATCGCCGCAATCTGAATTGAGGTCATAATTGATAATAGACCGAAAAAAAGATTCCCAGTCGTAAAAAGACTGGGCAATACAGGTATTACTTTCTCACGTCTTGATCGTTTCTTTTTCATATCTCCCTCTCTTTAAGCCAGCCTACTATAGTTTCTCCACCTCTTACCTTATCTTCAACCGCCACTGCAACCTCACACCCGAGCGGGAGGTAAAGCTCAACCCTTGAGCCAAATTTAATCATACCGAATCTTTCACCTTTTTGAAGCAGGTCTCCGAGTGTAAGGTATGAAACAATCCTCCTGGCAATAATACCTGTAATTTGAACAATCACGATTTGTTCTTTATCTTCGGTCTCAACCAGGGTAGCAAGCCTTTCATTCTCAGTCGAAGCAAGATTTAAGTAGGCTTTGTGAAACCTTCCAGGGATGTACTTTGTAGCAATAACTTTCCCAGTTACTGGAAATCTGTTTATATGACAATCGGTAACGGACAGAAAAATACTAATACGAGTCATCTCTCGGTTTAGAAAACTCTCTTCACTAATCTTGTCTATAGCTACTACCCTACCATCAGCAGGCGCAATTACAGCATAAGGGTCTTTAGGAGCTTCCCTCTCTGGATCCCTGAAGAAATACAGTATAAAACAAGCAGTCACGGCAAGGAGAAGTGAAAGGACGTTAAAATCAAAAAGCGCTGTAATCCATGCGAAGAACACAAAAATACCAATATATGGTAACCCCTCAACCGCTATTTTACTTCTAGGATTTGTCATCGTAGGTATATGATGCACGATGCATGATTCATGTATTAAATCTTGCATCCTGCATCTTGTATCCTGCATCCTCTATTCAGTTTTTTGCCTTGTCAACGAGCTTTTTCTTAAATAGAGAACTCATCATCCCACGAAGCTTCTGTCCAATCTCCTCAATCGGATGGGCTTCGCCTTTCCTAAGGAGCGCATTATATACCGGACGTCCCGCCCTGTTTTCAATTATCCATTCCCTAGCAAACTCCCCCGACTGAACCTCTTTAAGTATCCGCTTCATCTCCTGTCTTACAGTCTCATTTATAACTCTGGGCCCCCTAGTTATGTCTCCGTATTTTGCCGTATCGCTTATCGAATATCGCATATTCGAGATTCCACCCTCATAGATCAAATCAACTATTAGCTTAACCTCATGCAGACACTCGAAATAAGCCATCTCAGGTGGATATCCCGCTTCAATAAGGGTTTCATATCCCGCAAGAATCAAAGAGGTAAGGCCTCCACAGAGGACACATTGTTCACCAAAAAGGTCCGTTTCAGTCTCATCCTTAAACGTGGTTTCAATTATCCCCGCGCGTCCGCCTCCAATCGCCCCGGCATATGCAAGAGCGGTCTCTTTTGCCTTACCCGTAGCATCCTGATAAATAGCAACAAGCATGGGAACACCTGCTCCCTGGGTGTACTCATTACGAACGGTATGACCCGGCGCCTTTGGGGCAACCATGAAAACATCAATATTGGGGGGTGGAACGATCTGCCCATAGTGGATATTAAAACCATGACCGAAGGCAATAGAGTCTCCTGGATCAAGATTCTCTGAAATATAACTAGAATATATACCAGGCTGGCTTGTGTCGGGCGCCAGAATCATAACAATATCCGCCCAACGAGTAGCCTCATCCACGGCTAGGACCTTAAACCCTGCCCCTTTGGCCTTCTCCCAACTGCTCCCGCCTTCTCTGAGACCAATAACAACGTTCATGCCGCTGTCTCTCAGATTTTGCGCGTGTGCATGTCCTTGGCTTCCATACCCAATTACGGCGATTTTTTTCGATTTTAATTTTTCAATGCTTATATCCTTGTCGTAGTAAACCTTCATCTTTTATCTCCTATCTTTGCGTAATTTTGAATCTCCCTTGCCAAAGCCACACTACCCGTGCGTGCGATCTCTTTGATACCCATAGGTCTTAGAAGTTCCAAGAAGGCGGTAATTTTGTCCTTATCCCCCGTAAGCTCGAGCGTATAAGACTTGGGACCTACATCAACAACTCTAGCTCGAAATATATCTGCCGTCCTTAGAATCTCAGCTCTTGTTTCAGTGGTAGCTTCCATTCTAACAAGAAGCATTTCTCTTTCAACATGGGTGAGTTCCGTAAGGTCCTGGACCTTTATTACGTTTATCATATTGTTAAATCTCTTTATAATCTGCTCAATTATCCAATCATCACCACTGGTAACTAGCGTTATCCTTGAGGTAGTCGGATCAAGCGTCTCCGCAACACAGAGACTTTCAATATTAAATCCCCTTGCGCTAAAAAGCCCCGCAATTCTTGCAAGAACCCCAGGTTCATTGTCTACGAGAATAGAAATCGTGTGCCTCACAAAGGTTAAACCTCCGCTTTTGAATTAGAGAGGAACAAATGGTAGCTATCTAGCCACCAGTGAGCATAAATTTACACAAAAAATAGGACGGGAAAAAGAGTGACAAAAAAAGCAGCGACAAGTTCTGTTTCGCACCGTATCCCATCTCCCATACCGCGTCTGCATATACCTTTTCTTTTGTCCATTTGCGCCAATTCGTGGCTCAATAGTTACTCCCAATTGATAATAAATAACTATGCCATATCCACAGGCTCGAGTATCATCTCATTCATAGCACCGCCAGGTGCAATCATCGGATAAACCATCTCTTCACAGTCTACAACTATCTCCATAAGAACCACACCCTCAGTGTAAAGCCCTTCCTTTAGAGTCTCTTCAAGTTTATCTGGCCTTGTAACTTTAATTCCTTTGGCACCAAAAGACTCGGCCAGCTTCACAAAATCAGGAAGCACCTCAAAATAAGAGGCAGAATAGTTTTTATTGAAGAACATTGTCTGCCATTGTCTCACCATTCCGTGATGCCTGTTGTTTAACAAAATTATTTTTAAATCCATTTTGTTCTCAACTGCGGTTGCGAGCTCCTGCATGTTCATCTGGAAGCTGCCATCTCCCGCTACGCTGATTACGAGCTCATCGGGGCGAGCAAATTTTGCTCCCATAGCAGCGGGAAAACCGAATCCCATTGTGCCAAGTCCACCCGAAGTAATGTGGGTTCTGGGCCTCGTGAATTTATAAAACTGAGCAACCCACATCTGATGTTGACCTACATCAGAGACAATAATTGCTTCCCCTTTTGTAATGTTGGAAAGGGTATCTATTACATACGTCGTTTTTATCTTATCTCCTTCTTGCCTGTAAGTAAGCGGATGCTCTATTGCCCACTGACCTATCCTCCCAAGCCATTCTCTTCTATCCGCTTTAATATCGGCGGGGATAAGCTCTAAAAGCTGCCTTAGAATCAGCTTTGCATCTCCTACTATCGGGCAGTGGACACGAATATTCTTATCAATCGTTGATGGATCAATATCAACATGTATGATCTTTGCATTAGGAGCAAACCTTCCAAAATTGCCGCCTGTTGCTCTATCATCAAACCTTGCTCCTATTGATATAACAAGGTCCGATTCATGAACAGCCATATTTGCCCCATAAGAACCGTGCATACCGAGCATGCTTATAAAAAGAGGATCATTTGCTGGATAAGCCCCAAGTCCCATAAGCGTAAGGGTAACCGGAATTTGAAGCCTTCTTGCAAACTCTTTAAGCTCTTCGCTCGAGTTAGACCAAATAAGCCCGCCTCCTCCGAAAATGAGAGGACGCTTTGCGGAAAGTATCATTTCCATTGCACGCTTTACCTGCCCCGGATGTCCCTTGGTCGAGGGTTTATATCCCCTTATATTCAACTCTTCGGGAATGACAAACTCGTCTTCCCCAATCAGTACATCTTTGGGCATATCAACTAGCACAGGACCTGGTCTTCCTGTGGAGGCGATGTAAAATGCCTCCTTCATTGCACGAGGAAGATCGGCAGTTTTTCTGACGAGATAGTTATGCTTTGTGCAGGGACGGGTTATTCCAATGTGATCGGCTTCTTGAAACGCATCGCTTCCAAGATAAGGAGTGGGAACCTGATCCGTAAAAACAACAACAGGAGATGAATCCATTTGCGCCGTAGCTATCCCTGTAACAGTGTTGGTTGCGGCAGGACCTGAGGTACAAAGTACAACTCCTGGTCTTCCAGAGGCTCTCGCATATCCATCTGCCATGTGGGTCGCGCCCTGCTCATGCCTTGAAAGTACATGCTTAATAGATTTTGCAAACTTGGGCATTACATCATATACCTTAAGCACGTATCCCCCAGGGAGGCCAAATATAATGTCTACCCCTTGATCTATTAAAGTTCTAAAAAACATTTCCGCGCCAATCATTCTTGCCATCTCGGTTTACCCCCGTAATATTTACGAACTTTGCTTAAGCCTTTTTATTCTTCTCTCCATTTCGTCTTTAAGAGAAAGCTTAATTTTTTTTAGCTTCTTGACCTCTAATTCCTCATCAAATGAAAGAGCACCTTTTCCTTCAAGGTCTTTGACCATATTATCCAGCTTTCTATGTTCAAAATACAACTTTTTAAATTCCTCATCCCCTTCTATCAGACTTTCAATTAATTCTGATTCCTTCATCTAATCACCTCTCCTTGAGAATTTCAGCATCTGCCCTTCTCAAATACTGAGGAGCGAGAGCCGATAAATCATCCTTAAAGCCGTTTATTAATCTCTTAGCTCCCAAAAGAGCACAATTAGAAGCTCTGGGAAAATTAAAGCTCGAAGGGCAAAAAACCGAGAGTTCTCCCAAAGCATCACTTAGAAAATCTCCATACACCATAGCTCCATTCCCAACAAGAACCGTTTTTTCTCGAATCATATCAACGAGATCATGAGGTGAGATAAGCATGTCATCCGAACTTCTACACAAGCACCCATTAGATGGGGTAAAAAAAGCCGCAAACAACTCATTTTTCTTGGCATCTACTATAGAACATATAACAAAAGGAGTAAAAAGCAAATTTAAAGCGAGCACCTCTAGGGATGAAACGCCCACAACAGGAATTCCGAGAGAAAAAGCGAGGCCTTTTGCTGTGGAGATTCCAATCCTTAGCGCCGTAAAAGAGCCGGGACCGGATGATATGGAAATTCCATCTATCTCTTTTTTGTCCATCCCGAGCTCTTTTAAAAGCAGATCAATCATGGGAAGCAGTTTTTCAGAATGCGTAGGACCACTATTGAGAAACAATTCTCCAAGAATCCTCTCATCTTCAACAATTGCAACACTTCCCGAATGGGTTGAGGTTTCAATCCCCAAGAGTCTCATTTGAAAATACCTTCAAACTTCCTTATCTCGGCTTTTGACTTCCCTTGCTTCAAATTAGAATTACTTAGATTGAAATTGATCTCTTGCCAAGCCTGATGATCCCGAGGTAATACCCTTTATTCTGAGCGCAAGATCATCCTTGTTAGTTGCCTGTCTCATTGTCTCTTCATAGGTTATCAACTCTGCCTTATAAATATTATACAAACACTGATCAAAGGTCTGCATCCCATAGTGAAGATGTCCTTCTTCAATGGCTGTTCTACTCTCCTTGGTCTTTAATGGATCTGCTATACACTCTCTAATTCTTGCTGTAGCAATTAATACTTCAACTGCAGGAACCCTTCCCTTTCCATCAGCTTTAGGCATCAAACGCTGTGAAATTATGGCTTTTAGAACCTGAGCAAGCTGGTAGCGAATCTGATTCTGTTGATTTGGTGGAAACACCGCAAGGATTCGGTTAATGGTCTCTTGTGCGTCCAATGTATGAAGGGTTGAAAAAACCAGGTGACCAGTCTCAGCAGCACCTATAGCAATCTCAATAGTCTCAAGATCGCGCATTTCACCAACCAGTATTACATCAGGATCTTCTCTGAGCGATGCTCTCAGAGCATTTGAAAATGACATCGTATCAATGCCCACTTCACGTTGGTTGATATAACTTTTTTTATCCTGATGCGAATATTCAAGTGGGTCTTCAATTGTGATTATGTGCCTTGCTCGAATTGAGTTTATATAATCTATAATCGAAGCAAGAGTTGTAGTTTTACCGCTACCCGTAGTCCCGGTAACAATTACCAGCCCGCGCTCTTCCTGAGCGATTTTCTCCAGTATCGGCGGAAGATTGAGGGTATGGAAAGCCAAAATATCAAATGGAATCGCCCTTATGGCCATGGACAGGGATCCCCTCTGCTGGAAAACATTGACCCTGAACCGCGAAACCCCGGGAAGACTGTAAGCAAGATCCATCTCATAGGATTTTTCGAACTTCTCCTTCTGCCATGAGTTCATCATAGAGAAAGCGATTCCTTTAATAATTTCATGTGAAAGGCGAGGTGCCTCCTTTAAAAAAGTCAACTTGCCGTTAATTCTAAAAACCGGATTGCTTCCGGCCTTTAGATGAACGTCAGAAGCTCCTACTTTAAGCGCTCCCCTCAGAAGCTCATCAATGTTTATCTCTGCCATCCTAATCCTCCTCGGGTTTTATTTCCCTCATCGCCCCTTGCTTTGAGAAAATCTCATGTTTTATCTTCTCCGTGATCTCAGGATGTTCTTTTAAAAATGCCCTTGCATTCTCTCTTCCCTGCCCTAGCCTTTCCCCATTATAAGAGAACCAGGTGCCGCTTTTTTCCACTACTCTTAATTTGGAGCCAAGGTCTATTAACTCACCTTCCTGAGAAATTCCAAGGCCAAAAATAACATCAAATTCTGCTTCTCTAAAAGGAGGAGCTACTTTGTTTTTTACCACTTTTGCTCTCACTCTGTTTCCAGAAATCTCTTCTCCTTCCTTTACCGAACCTATTCTTCTTATATCAATTCTCACCGAAGCATAAAACTTTAGTGCCGTTCCTCCGGTAGTTGTTTCGGGGTTCATATAGGAAGGAACTCCGATTTTCATTCGGATCTGGTTTACAAAAATCACTATGGTTCTGGAGCGACTGACGGTAGCCGTGATCTTTCTTAAAGCCTGAGACATGAGCCTTGCTTGAAGTCCAACATGTGCGTCCCCCATCTCGCCTTCGATTTCAACCCTTGGAGTAAGTGCGGCAACCGAATCGAGAACTATAACATCCACCGCTCCACTTCTTATAAGAGTATCAACGATTTCAAGCGCCTGCTCGCCGAAATCAGGCTGTGAAATTAGAAGTTCATCCATCTTAACACCTAGCCCCTTTGCATAACTCGGGTCAAGCGCATGTTCCGCATCAACAAAAGCGGCAATTCCGCCTAGCTTCTGTGATTCGGCTATTGCGTGAAGGGCGAGAGTCGTTTTACCCGAAGATTCAGGACCGAATATTTCTATGATTCTCCCTCTTGGTAAACCCCTAACACCAAGAGCGATATCGAGTCCTATTGAACCGGTAGAGACTACGGAAATCTCTGGAATCGAGGCGTCGGCTCCCATTCGCATAATCGCCCCTTTGCCAAATTGTTTCTCTATGGAAGAAATTGCAAGCTCTATCGCTTTTTCTTTGTTATTAGAAGGAACTTCTTTTGACATATTGTCCTCTTATATTTAGTCTGATTATACATCATTTAAAACAAATTTTCTAATCAAATCAAAGGCCACTTCTGAAGTAATTAGCTTTATCTCCTCCCTCGTGCCTTTAAACTGGAACCTCCTGGAAACTGTCGCTTTATACCTATGAGAAATCCCTATAAAAACAGTTCCCACGGGCTTTTCTGGGGTGCCCCCGTCCGGTCCCGCAATACCGGATATTGAAACGCTCAGGTCCGTATTCGCAAGTCTTCTCACCCCCACAGCCATCGCTTCAACAACCTGGCTGCTTACAGCACCAAACGATTCTATTAGTTCTTTCGGGACCCCAAGAATCTCGGTCTTAGACTTGTTGCTGTATGAAACAACACCCCTTTCAAAATAGTTTGAACTCCCGGGAACGTTTGTGACCCTATGAGCAACAAGCCCTCCTGTGCATGACTCCGCAAGGGCAAGGGTAAGCCTTTTTTGAGAAAGAAGTTTTCCGACAATCTCCTCAAGAGTTTCTCCCTCCGTTGAGAATACACATTCTCCAAGTCTTGATATAATGTCTTCCAGAAGTCCAGACAATAATCTCTCAGCTTCGTTTTCCGTATCGCCGTAGGCTGAAATTCTCAGATGAATCTCCGGAAAGTGCGCTCTGTACCCGATTTCTGCTCCGTCTCTTTCAATACCTTGAAGCCGTTCCGCAACTTCTGATTCTCTAAGTCCAAAAGTCTTTATAAGCTTTTTTTTATATTTTTTTCTTCCTATACCTCTCAGTTCGAGTTCCGGAACCACATACTCCTCAATCATAACCTTAAATTCTTTTGGAACCCCGGGAAGAAAGAAAAACACAACTCCCTCACCCTCATACTGAAATCCTGGAGCAGTACCCCAGAAGTTTTTCAGGATTTTTGACCCCTTAGGAACATAAGCCTGCTTCCTGTTTACCTCTAAAAATTTGTACCCGCGCTCGTCAAACCTCCTTTTCATCATCTCAAGCGCCTCATCGTTAAGCTCAAGAGGAACCCCAAAGAACCGAGAAGCAGCCTCCGCGGTTAAATCATCCGTTGTTGGTCCAAGCCCGCCCGATACAATCACAGCCTCTGCTCTTCTCTGAGCCGTTCTAAACGCCTCGATTATCGCTTCTTCATCATCTCCCACGCTCGTATGAAATCCCAGGTCAAAACCAAGGCTTACCAGTTTGTCCGCCACCCAGTAAAAGTTAGTATCGAGTGTGACACCGCTCATTATCTCATCGCCAGTTGTTATGATTTCTACTTTCATTTTATTGATCCTTCAATCGGCTAACAGCCACCAGTAGAGACGACCCGCCGGGTCGTCTCTACTTTATTTTTATCCAACCAACCTTGTTATAAACTGCAAAACTATATTTGCATAAATCCCGGCCGCAACATCATCCGCCACAATTCCAAATCCCCCGGGCAAACCCTCTAATCTTCTGATCGGAGGGGGTTTTAGAATGTCAAAAAACCTAAAGAGAAAAAAGCCTAAAACTATATTTACCATGCTCGTTGGAACGAGAAACATCGTTACCAAATAGCCGCAAACCTCATCTACCACTACCTGACTTGGATCACTCTCACCGAATACGGCGCAGGCTTCAGTTGAAACCCATATAGAAAGAATTATAAATCCAAGAAGAAATAAAAAATAGATTGGATGAGAAAAGTGGGAAAGCAGATAGAAAGGCAACATTGCTCCAAGCGTACCCGCGGTACCCGGAGCAATCGGAGAGTATCCCAAATAAAAAAAGGTCGCAAGAAACTGCACGATCCGGCTTTTCACTTATTGGATAACTCCTTCATTACGAAGAAGCTTCCTTTTTATCTCTATTCCGCAGGAATATCCACCCAAGCCGTTTGTTGCGACCACTCTATGGCAGGGGACAATTATCGGGATGGGGTTTGCACCGACTGCATTACCCACGGCTCTTGCTGAGTGAGGGTTATTAACTTTCTTAGCGATTTCACCATAAGTTGTCACTTTTCCATAAGGTATTTTTAAAAGTTCCCTCCAAACGGACACTTGAAATGGGGTTCCCGAAGACAAATCCAACTTTGTTTGAAACTCTTTCAATTTGCCCTCAAGATAGAGCTGAATCTCCCTTCCTGATTTTTCTGCGTAACCACCTTCAGTTAATTTAGCTCCGTTCAGATCGTTCTTAAAGTGCTTGAGCCTACCTCTCCCGAATATAACACTTGAAATACCCTCAGAAGTGCTGATGACAAAGATGGTACCCAGGGAAGAATTGATTCGAAAAAAATTAGAAGGACTCATGCTTTACGTTATAATTTCCACTAATGCCCTAAGCTTGTCAAGAAACCTTAATATATGCGATTCGTTTGTTTAGAATGACTGTAGGGGCGCATCGCGATACGCCCCTACTATGACAATACATTTTTGAATCCGATAATGTTAGATGAAATTGTTGCAGGAGACCAAGAATAATGAGTAGATTCATTGCGGGCTTGAGTCGAGGACTGGCTAATGATTACACAACCCTGGCTGTTGTAGAGACATTTGGAGAATATCAAATAAATAAGAGATACAATCTAAGACACCTGGAGCGGTTTAAAGGGATCTCTTCAGATAAGCTTGCAAAGCTAGTTCAGGAGTTAATAAACAAAAAACCTTTAAATGAAAACACCAGTACTGTAATAGATGCTCATGGTTTTGGACAAACACTCGTAGATAGATTAAGTAAAGCCAAATTGTATTACATAACGGTAACTGTAACCGAGGACAATGAGGCAATAAGCGAGGAAAGCAATTACAGAGTGTCTAAAAAGGAATTGATCGCCAACTTGCAGTTCTTATTCGTTGCCGAGCGGCTAAGAATAAAACAGGATTTACCCCTATCCAACATCATTATTAAAGAGATTTTGAATTACCGCTTGAAAAATAGTTCACTAGATCACGAAAACCAAAAGGTATGTAAAGAAGAAACTCATGATGATCTTGTTTTCGCTTTAGCCCTAGCATGTTGGTATGGACAGGAGGTTAGCAGAAAAGAAGTAAAACTCCGCTAGTCATTTGGTTCATCATAATAACTTTAGATAAAAACAAGATTAACGAAAGTTATGATGGACTTAAGCTCATAGACATACTGTCATAGACATACTTGACATTTCACTCCGGTTAGTCTAACTTGGAGTCAGTGTCAAACTAAACAGCCTTGTTACTGAATAATATACTCAATAAGGTTGATTAGACCGTAAAACCGTAGTTTAAATCAGTGCTGTTTAATATATGGGCATGACGTATATAACGATTGCAGCAACTCTTCATATTCGGAGCAAGTATGGCAACACGAGCATTTGACCTTGACATCGAAAACGTTTTGGAAAACTGGGGAGTCGAACATGCAAATACATGCCTCGCGCTTTGTGCAGCTGACGCAGGCCGTTAGACAACTAGAATGCTGGAATTAGTACCTATTACACTACCTATTATAACAATTCTAATTGCTATTGTGATAGTCTTGCTTCTGCTAGTGTTGTTGTTGCAAGTACTATTCAGATATAAACCGGATTTAGATAAAACCATTGAACTTGCATCTCGAATCGAAAGTTTACAGAATGCACAACAACGAAGCGAGTACATCTTACGTCAAGAATTAGCACAAATTCGGACTGATTCAGCTACCATTGCTCGTGAAGGACGAGAGGAACTCACCAGAACATTTGTTTCTATCGGAGAGTCGTTATCGAAACGTTTGGCTGAAAATAGTGAGTTACAGCAAAACGCTCTACAAAATTTTTCCAATCAA